>CAMUYW010000012.1 GCA_947165045.1 uncultured Fibrobacter sp.
GCTGCCTTTTCGCCAACCATGCCGTCGAAGAAGTCGATGAGCACGGCGCGGTTGAGAGCTGCGACGTCCTTGCCGCTAGCGATCAAAGCCTGGGTACGGTCGCTGAACTGGATGTGCCAGCGTTCGAATGCGGCCTTGTTCGTTTCGAAGAAAGTCTTGTCGGCGAGAACCTTGTTGAGCTTTGCTTCGGCCTTCTTCTGGTCCTTCATGTCGGCATCGCCGAACACGCGAGCGCCATTAGCATCGAGGAGCGGAAAGTTGTTGTTGTAGATACCGAATGCAGCAAAGTTGCCAATCACGAGGGCGGCCTTTGCGCTGAGCACAGCTTCCTTGAAGAAGAAGTTGTTGAAGCGGAGATCAGACGGCTTTTCGGTGCGGACCTGAACACCCGGCATCACGTTCATCACGGGAGTCGTGCCAGCAGGCGTTGCGGTAAACGTAGAACCAATACCACCCACTGCAATACCCGTCGTAGACGGAGTGGTAGAAAGC
The DNA here is from genome assembly GCA_947165045.1 of uncultured Fibrobacter sp. Classification (GTDB taxonomy): domain Bacteria; phylum Fibrobacterota; class Fibrobacteria; order Fibrobacterales; family Fibrobacteraceae; genus Fibrobacter. Next base: position 493 of record CAMUYW010000012.1, read on the forward strand.
GGAGTGTACCAGGGCTGGATAAATTCCACAGCGAGGCCCGGGGTCATCAATTTTTGAACGGTTCCGGCTTGTTTTGCACCGGCGAGATAATCTTTAATGCTCATAGTAGTTCCATTGAATGGATGGTTTAATTTTTCTAAAAAATTAGCAAAACAAAAAGGCTGTTTTGAGTTATCGTTCTGCATTTATATGGTGATATGCGCGAAGAGTGTTCTTTTTATTGATGATTGTTTGTTGTTTGGAGAATGGAGGCGTTGGCCAAGGCATATTCTTCGCAGTAGCGTGCAAAACGAGAGTCGCGAACGACTACTTGTAGGCGTTCATGACCGAGTGAAGCCGCTGACGCCTATACGAAACTTGCCACTTTAGTGGCTTAGTTTGAGTTATCCTCTGTGGGGAGCAGGCGTCAAAAGCATCATAGGCGAATGCTGCGGTTGTGCTTGCACAAATATAGCTGAGCCGTAATTGCTGATGCTGAAAGCATCCACTCTGAGTTGGGGCCCCGCCCGCATAATGTTCTTTAATGAATTGTTAAAAAAAAATGTGTTGGGTAAAAAAACATTTTTTTTATTTATCTTTATTGCATGACAAAACTTATCGCTTACATGCTCCCCGGCGTATTCCTTATTGTGGTTTTCTCCTTGCTGAAGGCGTACGTCATTCCTGCCCACGTAACTTTTGAATCGTGGTTTGTCTACGTCAATTTCTTTGTATGGATTGTCTGCATCGTGGTGCCTTGCGTTATCTATTACCTCCGCATGCCACCTGGAATTGACCACAGAGAGTAAAAAACTATATTTGGGCCCATGTTCAAAATAGGTGTCATGGCTTCCGGCGGAGGAAGCAATTTTAAAGCTATTATCGATCGTATAGGCTCGGGAGACCTCGAAGCCCAGTGCAAGTTCTTGATTACGAACAACGCTGGTTGCGGCGCAGTGAACCATGCAAAGGAATATGGAATTCCGGTTCATCACATTTCGGGTAAAACGCATCCGGAACAGGCTGCGTACGAAGCCGCGATGCTCGAAGTTCTCGACAAGTACGATGTTGATTTATTGATTTTGGCCGGTTACATGAAGGCGCTTCCGCTTTGTATGTTAAAGCGCATGCCGGACCGCATTTTGAATATTCATCCGTCGCTGTTGCCGAAATTCGGTGGTAAGGGATTCTTCGGACATCACGTTCACGAAGCTGTTCTTGCTGCACATGAAACGGAATCTGGCCCGACGGTGCATCTCGTGAGCGAAGAAATTGACCGTGGTCGCGTGCTTGCACAGACGAAAGTGCCTGTGATGCCGGATGACGATGCCGACACGCTTGCCGCTCGCGTGCTGGTGCAGGAACATGCTCTTTATTGGAAGACCATCAAGGAATACGCCGATTCTCTAGGACTGCATTAATGTCATGCCGGACCCGTTCTGCGTCATTCTGAACGCGAAGCGTGAAGAATCCAGTGAAGTTTCGTATTAAGTCGTCCAGAGCGCTCCCCTTGCGTCATCGTGAAGACTGTCCCCACAGCGTCACCCTGACGCCGAAGGCGGAAGGGTCCAGTCATTTCTTGAATAGCAACAAAGCAACATCGCATTATGAAATTCAAGCTTCCCGCATTTCTCGAAAACATCGAATCCCCGGTAGAAGGGGAGGTGGCGCTTCGTAAATACGCAGCGAATCCGCTTGCTTTTAGCGGTGATGCGCTGGATTTGTTTGCGCAACCGGTTGTGGGGAATGCTGGCTCGAGTGCGATCTGCGCGAATGTAGCCAATAGCAGCGCTGCAATTGTCGTTGGTATTGATGAAGTCGGACGTGGACCGCTTGCAGGGCCTGTTGTTGCTTGTGCTGCGGTGCTAAAATCGCCTGATGCGCTTTTGACGCTCAACGATTCCAAAAAACTTTCTCGCCCGAAACGCGAGGCCATGTTTGATGCTGTGAAAGAGGCGTGTGCATGCTATGCAATCGCAAGTGCTAGCGTTGAAGAAATCGATGAGATGAATATTCTCGAAGCGGACTTCTTGGCGATGCGTCGTGCTTTGCAAGCGCTCGGATTCCCGGGCCTGAATGAATCAGCCCCCGAAATCCCGATAGAAGTCAAGGGATCTCTGAATGATGCTTCGAATGCCGTCATCCTGAATGGAGCGCCGCGAAATGAAGGATCCAGTGACGGTTCTTATAACATCCTCATCGCAGTCGATGGCAACTTAAAAATCGACAAAATGCCGCAAGACATCCAGATGCCCATCGTCAAAGGCGATGGCCGCATCGCAAGCATTTCGGCCGCCTCGATCCTTGCGAAAGTCTTCCGTGACCGCTATATGGACAAGTTAGAAGAACTTTATCCGGGATACGGCTTCGACAAGCACGCCGGTTACGGCACTAAGGCTCATCTCGATGCCATCCGCCGCCAAGGCTTTACCCCCGCACACCGCAAAAGTTTCCACCCCAAGGGGTTGTAATTCGCATCCCGTCATTCTGAACGGCGAAGCCGTGAAGAATCTAGTGAAGTCTTGTAAAGCAAAAACAGAAAAGGCCAGTCTTTCGACTGACCTTTTCTTCTGCGGGTGCCAGGACTCGAACCTGGAGCAGTATGAAGACCGGACTCGCCATAAGCGCAAAAATAATGTAAAGGCTCGTCCTCTCGCCAACACGACCGGTTGATACCGGTCGCTTATGGCTCACGTCGGCTCCAGTTTCTCGTAGAAATAAAAACAGAAAAGGCTAGTCTTACGACTAACCTTTTCTTCTGCGGGTGCCAGGACTCGAACCTGGAGCCTTTTGGTTCGTAGCCAAACGCTCTATCCAGTTGGGCTACATCCGCGTTTTGTTTTGTTGTCTTCTCTCGTTGACGGGTCCAAATATAGAATAATCGAAAATAATGTCAAGGGTAAAGGGCAAAAAAAGTGAAAAAATTTAAATTTTTTTTTAGAATGCTGCGCGAACGCGGCAGCACACTCCTATTTTACAATGTTTTCACTCCTATATGGTAATTTTTTTGCCCTGATTTGCCCTTTTTTCAAAAAGCCCGATTTGAACAATTTTCCCCATTTAGCTATTATTAGCCCCAAACTTTTTTAGCGTAATTCAAATGAATAAGTTTAAAGCTTTCATGATTGTTTTAGGTTCGGCCATCAAAAAGTATGGTTCCATCGCTTGGGCGAAAATTTGGAATGTAATCAAGATTGCGTTCGCAAATAAAATCTTCCGCTGGTTCTTTATTTTGATGATTCCGATCATCCTCGCTTTTATTGCGGCTGCCGTAGTCTATATCCACTATTCGCCGGAACTTCCGTCGCTCTCGCAGTTGGAGCAGATCAACCCGCGCCTTGTGACGAACATTTATGACAAGGATGGTCAAATTGCTCATGAATATTTCGTTGAACGCCGCGAGTGGACTTCGATTGACTCCATTCCTATAAATGCCATTCGTGCTGTTATGGCGACCGAAGACCGTGCTTTCTATAAGCATTGGGGTATGAACGTTTGGGCTATCCCGTCTGCGATTATCGAAAGCGCCATGTCGGGTAACAAGCTCCGCGGAGCATCGACCTTGACGCAGCAGCTCACCAAGCTCTTGTTCCTCACGCCGGAACGTTCTCTTTCCCGTAAAATCAAGGAAATGATGACGGCTATCCGCATCGAACAGACCTACACGAAGGAAGAAATTCTCGAATTCTACATGAACGAAGTCTATCTTGCGGGCGGTAATTACGGTTTCCAAGCGGCCGGTAAGTACTACTTTGGAAAGCCTCTCGATAGCCTTGGCATCCCAGAATACGCGGTGCTTGCTGGTATGTTGCAACGTCCGGAAACGTATCGCCCGGACCGTCATCCAAAGAATTCACTTCGCCGTCGTAATACTGTGCTTTACGCCATGTATGATGCTGGTTATATCACTCGCGATGAATACCACAAGTATGTTAGTATGCCGATTGTGCTTGCTCCAAAGGAAGAATCTTCCGAAACGGGCATGGGACTTTACTTCTTTGAAGAAATTCGCAAGTACATGGAAAAGAAGTATGGCGAAAATTCCCTTTATGCTGATGGCGTTTCTGTTTACAGCACCATTGATCCCGATATCCAAACGTATCTTGATAGCGTGGCCCGTGCACAGGTCGAAAGGGTTCGTCGTCGTATCAAGTATCGTACGACACGCAGGCTCCAGTTGACGAAAAAGTATGACATGCCTGAAGATAGTGTTGTCGCTCATTTTGATAGTGTCTATACGCTTTTCAAAAAACAGTATCTTGCTGCGGATACGGTTCGCAACAAGCGTGGACAGTTTATCCGTTTCCCGGATAGTATTCGCTATCACCATGCTGAAGTCGCTGCAATTATTATTGAAAACGAAACTGGAGCAATTCGCGCCATGGTGGGCGGCAGTGACTTTAATAAGTCCAAGTGGAACCGCGCTGTGCAGTCTTTGCGCCAGCCGGGTTCTTCGTTCAAGCCGATTGTCTATTCGACCGCAATGGACAATGGTGCTAGCCCTTGTGACTCCGTGAATGACCAGCCGGTGACGATTCCGGATCCGGATGACAAGAATCCGAATAAGGTTTGGCGTCCGGGCAATTTTGAACATGATTTTGAAGGTATGATGACGCTCCGTCGAGCTCTGTACAAGTCCAAGAACTTGCCTGCTATTTTGACGGGTATGAAATACGGTCTTAGCAATGTGGTGAACTATGCTCGTAAGTTCGGCATCAAGAGAGCTCCGCTCCAGGCTGTGCCGAGCCTTGCTTTGGGATCTGTTGGCGCAACGCTCATGGAAATGACGTCTGCATACACGGTGTTCCCGAATGGCGGTAACCGCATTGAACCGTACATGATTGAATCCATTGTAGACCGTAACGGCGAAATCTTGGAAAAGAATTCAAAGGTCGAACATGAAGTGTTACGACCGGCTTCGGCTTACTTGATGGTCGATATGCTTAAGGACGTGAACATTCGCGGTACCGCAGCTCGCGTTTGGAATTCTGGATTCCGCCACCCGAGCGGTGGTAAGACCGGTACGACGAACGATTACACGGATACATGGTACATCGGCTTTACAAAGCAATATACGATGGGCGTTTGGGTTGGTTCCGATACGCCGGGGACTATGGGTGCCGGTCATACGGGTACCGAAGATGCTCTCCCGATTTGGATGGCGACGATGTCTAGACTCCATAAGGATTTGCCGAAACTCCCGTTCCCGGTTCCGCCTGGCGTTATTAGCCGTGGCATTTGCAACCACACGGGTCTTATCGCTGGCGAGTTCTGCTCTGAGAAGTCTTACTGCCTCTACACGGCTGGCTACGGTCCGACCGAACGTTGCGATGGTAACCACTTTAGCTCACAGACAAAGTCTGCGGATAACGCTACTTTGTTCAGCAACAAGGGTGTTGTCGAGAACAACCGCTACGAAGCTCCGCAGCCCAAGAAAAAGAAGGGCAAGAAGGATCCTGAACCGCAGCCCAAGCGCAATACAAGAAAGATGTTCTAATTGAGCCTTCGGCTCAGTTCGTAGAAGAGCCCGCCATTGGCGGGCTTTTGTCATGAAGTGAGGCCTTGCGCCGCATTTTTCGTATGCATGTCATCCCGGCCTTAGTGCCGGGATCGCCATTTTTTTTGCGTCGTTCTGAACGGCGTAACCTCATCCAGTAAAGTTTGAGACTGGATCCTTCGTCACTATGTTCCTCAGGATGACTGCAGGACGGGCTTTTTATGTGCAATAAAAAATCCCGAGCTCGTTTGAGTCGGGATTTTAGTGGAGTTAGAATATGAAATTCTAGCGAGTCAGATGCGCGCGGCTTGCGCGCATTTGGCGGTCGAAGATTACATCATGCCGCCCATGCCCATGGACGGATCCATAGCCGGAGCAGCCGGTGCCTTCGGTTCCTTCTTTTCGGTGATCACGCAGTCAGTCGTGAGGATCATCGAAGCAATGGAGGAGGCGTTCTTGAGGGCCGTGCGGGTCACCTTAGCCGGGTCAATGACGCCAGCCTTGATGAGGTCTTCGTAAGTGTCGGTCTTAGCGTTGTAGCCAAAGCCGTCCTTGCCTTCCTTGACCTTGTTCACGACGACAGAACCTTCGAGGCCAGCGTTCTGAACAATCTGGCGGAGCGGTTCTTCGATAGCGCGACGGATGATTGCGGCACCAGTCTTCTGGTCGGCATTGTCGAACGTAAGAGCGTCGATTGCCTTTTCAGCACGGATGAGAGCAACGCCACCACCCGGAACGATACCTTCTTCGACAGCGGCGCGCGTTGCGTGCATAGCATCGTCGACGCGGTCCTTCTTTTCCTTCATTTCAACTTCGGTAGCAGCACCGACCTTGATCACTGCAACGCCACCGGCGAGCTTTGCCAAGCGTTCCTGGAGCTTTTCGCGGTCGTAGTCGCTCGTGGTAGCTTCGATCTGCTTCTTGATTTGGCCGATACGAGCCTTGATGGAAGCGGCGTCGCCAGCACCTTCGACGATTGTGGTGTTGTCCTTCGTGATGGTGATGGACTTTGCCTTACCAAGCACTGTAACCGGAGCGTCTTCGAGCTTAGCACCCGTGTCTTCAGAAACGAGCATACCGCCAGTGAGGATTGCGATATCTTCGAGCATAGCCTTGCGACGATCGCCAAAGCCCGGAGCCTTAACGGCAGCAACCTTCAAAGTGCCGCGCATCTTGTTCACAACGAGCGTTGCGAGAGCTTCGCCATCGACGTCTTCGGCGATGATGAGGAGAGACTTGCCCTGCTTTGCAACATGTTCGAGCATCGGGAGCAAATCCTTCATGGTAGAAATCTTCTTGTCGTACAAGAGAATGTACGGATTTTCGAGAGCGACTTCCATGCTGTCCGTGTTCGTAACGAAGTACGGAGAGAGGTAGCCACGGTCGAACTGCATGCCTTCGACAACGTCGAGGACGGTTTCAGCAGTCTTGGATTCTTCGATCGTGATAACGCCGTCGTTACCGACCTTTTCCATAGCGTTAGCGAGGAGTTCGCCAATTTCCGGGTCGTTGTTAGCAGAAATCGTAGCGACTTGGGCGATGTGTTCCTTGCCGTTGATCTTCACGGCCATCTTGCCGACTTCCTTGATCACGGCTTCGACAGCAGCGTCCATACCGCGCTTGATGTCCATCGGGTTTGCACCGGCAGCGACGTTCTTTAGACCTTCGCGAGTGATAGCCTGAGCGAGAACGGTTGCTGTCGTGGTACCGTCACCAGCAGCGTCAGAAGTCTTGTTGGCAACTTCCTTAGCCATCTGTGCGCCGAGATTTTCGTATGCGTCTTCGAGTTCGACTTCCTTAGCGACAGAAACACCGTCCTTAGTGACGTTCGGAGCTCCGAAGGAGCGAGCGATCATCACGTTACGGCCCTTAGGACCGAGAGTAACCTTAACTGCATTGGCGAGCTTATCAACGCCCTTCATGAGGGATTCGCGTGCTGCCACATCAAACTTCAATTGCTTTGCCATTTTTGTTGTCCTTTCTATTTAAAACCTTTTTAATTACAGAGTTGCGAAGATGTCGGATTCCTTGACGATGAGGTAGTTTTCACCATCGACGGTGACTTCGGTACCACTGTACTTGCCGTAAAGCACCACGTCGCCAACCTTGACTTCCATAGCGACGAGTTCGCCCTTGTCGTTCTTGCGACCCGGACCTACGGCCACGACCTTACCCTGCATCGGCTTTTCTTTTGCATTATCCGGAATGAAGAGACCGGAAGAGGTCTTCTGTTCGGCTTCTGCCGGCTTGACAACGATTCGATCTGCTAAAGGCTTGATCATTATTTTTATCCTCTTTTGGGCGATTGCCCTTTGTTAAATTGCTAGGTCCTGTTGGAATTGTTCCAAATTGGACCATTTATTTTGATTCGTCCCGTTTAAAGCAATTTTCGTGCCAATGTAGATCTTCTTAGAATGTGTTTTGTTTTGAAACATTGGCTGCGTGTGGGCTGTTTTAAAAATGTTGACGATAACGGACGTGTTTAAAAATGAAACTTTTGGTGGCTGAACATTTAATAGATTGTGCGTTGTTTAATAATCCACAGAAATCTCACGAAAAACATAAAAAAGAATGTTTTTTTATTACAATTTTTTTATCTTTTACCGCACCCGTTAGGGTTTTGTCTACATTACACTAAGTCGTAAAGGTTTTTAAATGAAAATAGTTCTTCCCGTTGCTGGTAATGGCGTTCGCCTTCGTCCGTATACGGAAAATCTGCCCAAATGTTTGCTTCCTGTCGCTGGAAAGACAATCATAGATTGGATTGTTGATGATGCTCTTTTTTTGAAACCTTCCGAGACGATTTTTATAACGGGGTACAAGGCTTCTGTAGTTGACGAATTTTTGAAGCATAAGCCGGAATGGGGGAATGTTCGTACGGTTGTACAGTCTAATCCGCAGGGATTGGGAGAGGCTATCAGCCTTGCGCTTCCGTATGTGAACGATGACGAACCTCTTTTGATTATCCTTGGTGATACGCTTTTCGAAGCGGATTTGTCGATTCTAGAAAAAGCGACGGAGAATGTTCTCTATACGTTCAAGGTCGAAGATCCTAAGCGCTTTGGTGTCGCCGTGACTGATGTGAACGGACATGTCGAACGCCTCGTGGAAAAGCCGCAGGAATTCGTTTCGGACGAAGCTATTGTTGGTATTTATTATATCAAGGATGTGAAGGCTCTTAAGGAAGCCTTGAATTACCTCATGCAGAATGACATCCGCACGAAGGGTGAGTTCCAGTTGACGGACGCTCTTGAACGCATGATTCAGGGTGGTTGCAAGTTCCGTACGGCTCCAGTTCAAAAGTGGTTGGATTGCGGCCTTGTCGAAACATTGCTTGCGACGAATGCTCATGTTTTGCAACGAGAAATGTCTGCTGCACAGGCTTTTGAAGGTTCTGAAATTATCATGCCTTGCCATATTGGCAAAAATGTGGTTATCAAAAATTCCAAGGTTGGTCCTAACGTCTCGGTTGGCGATGGCTGCGTGATTGAAAATTCTGAAATCAGCGATGCCATTTTGTGGGCTGGTGTGAAGGTTGATAACCTGAAGGCTTCTAATACTGTTGTGCACGTGTAAGCGTATTCAATTGTCGTTTCCGCGAAGGCGGAAAATAAAAAAGCGCCGATTAAGCCGGCGCCTTTTCTCTATTCTTTGGTTCTAATCCCTAAGGTCTAAAACCTAATACCTAAATCACTGCACGTCCACAGTGACCTTGTACATCGGCTTGTCCTTGTAGTTGCGGAGAGCGTCTCTTGGGGCCGTAATGACTTTGAGATTCTTCTTGGTGATGCCCGGCTGTGCGCGCAGAACCTTGAGCAAGTCCGCATTGCGCTGAGAAGCCATCTTCGGGAGAACCTTCATCATGTAGTTCTTGTCGATTTCGGCGGAATGTTCCTTGACGTAAGCCTTGAATTCCTTGTCCTTTTCATCCATTTCGTCAATGGCTCTGTGGTCAAGCTCGTTCAGTTCGGTCTTGTTGTTTTTTTGTTTGTAAAAATCGATCTTGAGCTGTTTGACCTTGTATTCCTTGGCGGTCTTTCTCGGGTTGTAGTACTGCGTAAAGGTCAACATGAGGTTCGGATCCTTCTGGATCATTTCTGTCATCTTGATGGCCTTGGCGTACTGTTCGCTGGTGAATGTTTCGGTGTTGGCGTCAATCAATACTTCGTCGTTTTTGCCCAAGTCAAAGCCGAGTGCGCTTGCGCCTGCCATGGCGAGGTTTCCAACGAGTCTAAACGGCGACACGGCGACCTTTACGAGTAGGTTCACGACGGTCTTCCAAATGATTTTTCCATAAGAGAATTCCGGGTCGTCGAGGTTGCCTTTAACCGGTACATCGAATTGAATTTTGTCGTCCTTGTCCTTCAAAATATAGAGGCCAATCTTCATCGGAACGGTGTATTCCGGGTCGATATCATCGACCTTGTTTCCGACGGTGATGTTGTAAATGTCAATCGTATTCTTGCTATCCAAGTTGCGTTCGACAATCTTGTTTTCGCTGGCGAATGCGAGTGTGCCTGCCTTGATGGGGTAGGCGGTGTAGTGTAATGAGTAGTTCGAAAAATGTTTGAGCACGAGGTTCTTCACGCTGATGTATATGTCCATCGTGTTGAGGTCGCTGAGTGCTCCATGATATTTGAGCGAGAGGCTGCCGCCTTCTGGGAAACTTGCGGCAACGTTCACATCGCAAGGAGTATCGTAGTTGATATTCTGGCCGGTAACTGTAATGGCGCTCACCTTGTAGTTGAACGGACGGATGATCGTGTGGTCGGTGATGGTGATGTAAGTATTCTTGACGAGAAGCTTGTTGATCTTAGCCTTGAGCTTCTTTGCCTTGGCTGGCTTTTCATCAGCCTTGGCGGCCTTCGTTGTGTCGCTTGCTGCTTCTGCGGTGGGTTCTGCCTTCGGTTCCGCTTTGGGTTCGGCCTTTGGTGCTGGAGCCTCTGTTGCTTCTGCGGTAGCGACTGTATCGGCGGTGGTGGAGTCCGTTACTACTGTGCCCTTGTTCGATGGCGTAAGGAGCACGTCAAAATTTGTCTTGCTGTTCTTGTACAAATCGATGTGGGCGAATGCGCCATCTACAATGACGGAGTCGATGAGGTATTCGTTGTCGGTCAAGTTTGCTTTGCCGATTCCAACGGTGACGTTTTCGGCGCCCATTTTGCTTCCGCTCTTTTCGGTGAGGTCGATTTTGTCGAGCATGACCTTGCCCTTGACGTTGGAAGAGAGAATGCTGTTGATGTTTCCGCTGATGGAAATGTTGGCCGAGAGAAATCCCGAAAAGTCCTTGTATGTGATGGAGTCGTTCAGGTAGGGCTTGATGCAGGCGAGTGCAAAACGGTTCAGGTTCAAGTAGATGTTGAAATCGTATGTGGCCATGTTAGCATCGACTTTCACGTTCAGGTCGCCGCCGTCTGCAAACTTGAGACTGACATCAACACCGGTGGCGTTATCTTCAAGGTAAATTGCCGGAATGTTGATCGAGAAATCTTTGATGTGGAACTTGGAACCAACTTTGGTATCCTGATAAATAATATTGCCTTTTTCAAAAACGATGTTCCTCAGGCTAAGCTTGACCGGGAGGCCGGCTGCGATTTCTGCGGCGCTCTTGCTCGTGCTATCTTGGACCTTCTTTTCTTCTGGATGCTCGGCGTAGTAGATGCTGTCTTTTTGCGCGAGAAATTCCAAGATGTCGGTGAAGTTAAAGCGTTCGCCGTGCTGCGTTGTGCGAACGTAAAGAGCCTTCATGTAGATGTCGCTAATGTCCAGCGTTCTCGTGATGAGCTTGAGCGGGTTGATGTTCATGCTGAACTTGTCGAATGCGACGAACTTTGTCTTGTCGTCGGCTTCCAAGATGGCGAGCGTATCGATATCAAGAACGTAGGTGAACGGGTTCAGGCTGATGTCCTTGATGGTGATGCTTCGACCGATCATCTCCTTGGAGTGTTCTTCGATGTAGCTGCGGGCAATCTTTGGCCCAACGAGGAGTGCCACAAAGTAGAGGACGATGAGTGATCCCAGAACAATGAGGGTGATTTTGACTGGCTTTTTCATGGTTGTATAATCCTTGGCAGCTCGTGCCATGGTTAAAAATTCAACATAAAATAAAATAGCAAAATTGTAATATTTGGCATCTAATTGTGATTTATTGTACATTGTTTACCACAATAAACAAGCGCAAGTTTTTTTCTAAGATTTATGCGGGAAAAAAAGTTATTCTTAGAATATGAACGCAAAAATCCACTATTGCCAGCCGGGTTACGCCCTTTCTGCGACTAAGACGTTTTTAGTCGCCTTTTCGGAAAATGTCTCTTTTGCAACAGTCAAGTTCAAAATTTTGGATGCTGCCTTAAATTGCGTTTTTGAAGGCGAGGCCGAAAAGCTAGGTTTATGTGATTATTCGCGTGAATATTTGTACAAGGGCGATTTTTCTGCGTTAAAGTCTTCAGGGCTATATCAGATTGTGCTCGATGATTTTGATGCGAAAACGCATGAATTTGAAATTTCAAATGAATGGCTCTCGCAGCAAACGAAGGCGAACATCAAGTCGTTTTACTATCAACGGAGTGGCGTTGAATTGCCTGCAAGATTTGCGGGTGCATGGGCACGTCCGGCCGCGCATTTGGACTCCGCGCTTGAATTCCATCCGACGATGAATCGTGTCGGCGTTTGGAATGCGCATGGTGGTTGGTACGATGCTGGTGATTACGGCAAATATATTGTGAATGGCGGCGTGAGTGTTGCGACGCTCATGCTTGCATGTGAACTGCGAAAAGATTCTGCATTTGTAGGTGGTCCGTTGTTCTATGAATCGTTTGAACAGCCGGTGAGCCTGCTTGATGAAGTTCGTTTTGAATTGGAATTTTTCTTGCGCATGCAAGATGACGATGGTGGTGTTTTCTTCAAGGTAACTCCTTACCGTTGGGATGGCTTTGTAACACCGTTGGAATCGGATGCTTCGCAGAAACGCTATATTCTGGGTAAATCGACGTCTTCGGCTTTGAATTTTGCGGGCGCCTTAGCTCAGGCGCATCATGTTTTTGCCAATGTCGATAGTGCATTTGCGGCGAAGTGCTTATTTGCTAGTGCTCGTGCTTATCTTTGGGCTGTGAAAAATCCCGAGGTGGAGTGGCCGCACAATACGGAAGGTAGCGGCGGATATGGGGACCCCGATTTAGGCGATGACTTTTTCTGGGCCCGTGCCATGCTGTACCGTGAACTTTTCAATGTGGAGAGCGTTGTTGACTTAAAGGTTTCTGAATTGCTTATTCCTTTGGAAAGTCAACTTCAAGTGGATATGGACACATATTTGCCGACGTATGGTCTGCAGTGGCGCTCGACGCAGAACTTGGCCTGGTATGCCCTTGCGACTACGGATTGTAAGTGGAAAGACCGTGCACGGATGGCGTTCAAGTACACTGCGGATGAAATTTTGCATTTGCAAAAAGAAGACTTGTATGGTCTGTCAATTCGCAAGTTTATTTGGGGCAGCAATGGCGATATTGCAAACCATGCTTTGACTTTATACTTGACCAATGAATGGTTCAATGATCCGAAGTATCGCGATGCGGCAATGGAGCAGATTGAATTTGTTTACGGCAAGAATCCTGTCGATGTGAGTTTTGTGACGGGCTCTGCTTGGAGTTCTCCAAAGCACCCGCACCACCGCATTAGCCATTCGGATAATGTTGATGAACCTGTGCCGGGCCTTGTTGTCGGCGGAATTAATGTGGATCGCCAAGACGCTCACCGCAATCCGCTTTATCTTGGAGATGCTCCAGGAATGTCTTATACGGATGAACAATGCTCTTTTGCAAGTAACGAAGTCGCAATCAACTGGAGCGCTCCACTCACCGCTGCACTTTTATTGGCTACTTCTTCTTGCCCTTAGCCTTTTCTTTTGGCGGTTCCTTCGCCTGCGTCTTAGATTGTTCTTTGGCTTGAGTTTTAGGCTGTTCTTTCGGCGTGTCTTTGGATTCTTTTGTTTGTGATTTTTCTTGAGCCTTTGTAGAATCCTTTACTGCTTCTTTTTCCGATTCCGCTTTTATATGGTCTTCGATTTTCGGAAGAAGCTTTTGCATGTTCACGTTGGAACGGATTTCACGCTTGTGCTCTGCATAAGATTTTATGGGCTTGTAGTAAGAAGAATCTGAGGCTTCAAGCGTATCCGTGTTGAATAAATCCCAATAGGATACAAATAAGGCGGCCCAACTGCGGAGCCAGTTTTTACGGGATTCCCTGTTGCTATACCAACATGACGCATTGTAGGTGACATGCTTGATATCTTTGGTCACGTAAATGGGACTTTTGCCAGAGAGCTTTTGGAAAATTCTTTTAACGCGATACGTAGAGGCTGCATCTGTCACAAGAAGCACCGTATCTGCATTGTGTTTCTTGAGCCACGGTACGAGCGAGTAAGCTTCGCTAATGGTGGAGGGGTCGTTGTGCGGAACGAGAAAAACGGCGTTTTCGTCGAAATTGCCGAGTTTCATGAAATCTTCGACGTAGAATTCGGAATTGCTACGGTCGCGATAAACGCGACGTCCAAGAATGAGTACAGAATCGATAATTCCTTCTTTTAAAAGTTCTGCGGCATAATCGTTGCGTTCGAGGTCTGCAGTTTGTCCGTCAAGTATGACCATCCATTTGACATGTTCGATGTTATCGTCTTCGACAAGCCAATGCCCACTTTTTTCAAAGATGGCGTAAGTAATGATGCTGATTGCAAGTAAAATGAGCAACGCAATGCCGATGCTGAAATTTTTTTTCTTACGATCGCTTTTATCTGATTTTAAAATGTTTGACAAAGTAATTACCTGCTTTCTCTTGAAAAACGGTACAGAGCGGCATCTTCGCCATCGGAATAGTAATTCTTACGGACGTTGTACAAGTGGAATCCATGCTTCTCATAGAAAGCGCGGGCCTTTACGTTTCCATTGCGGACTTCTAAAAAGCATTGGTCATCGGGCTCTTGGAGCTTATCCAAACCTGCATGCAGGAGTTGTGAACCTATGCCTTTGCGCTGTTCCGATTCGCGGGTGGCGATGCTCAACAGTTCGGAGTCCGGACCCATCAAGTGGAAAATCGCGTAACCCAATAGCGATTCTTCATCTTCGCAAACAACGCAATAGGCGTAATTTGCGCGGATTTCAGATAGGAATTGCTTTTCGTTCCAATCCTGAAATGCAAGTTCCTGTTGCAATTCAAGAACTTGCTGTAAATCCGTCTCGGTCATTTTGCGAAGATGCATGGAAAATCCTGAACTTAGACTTTCAACTTTTCAAAGTACGAAGGCTGGATGTAGTTTGCTTCTTGAATGAGCGATGGCTTGACTGATTCGAAAAGCGGAGACCACATGCTGAGTGGTTTGCCTGTATCGAGTGTTGTCGAAATGCCTTGTTCTGTAAAGACCGCCGAAAGGGCTGGGTCATCGAGCGCGGCTTGGTCGACAACCGCTGTTGTTGTATTGCTTGCTTTGAGTCTTGCAATGACATCTGCAGTTTCGATAAAGCTTTCTTCGTTGTTCAGGCGCAAATACCAGAATCCATTGCGTGCGCGGATAATTACCGCAACTTGTTTGTCGGTTGCACCGGCAAAGCTGGCGAGCGCCTGCAATGTCGTTACGCCGTACAAGTTGCGTTTACCGCTAAAGCAGAGCCCTTGGCAGAAAGCAACGCCTGTACGCAGTCCGCTGAACGAACCTGGCCCGACGGTCACCATCACACGCTTCACGTCATCGAGTGTGGCGCCGACTTTTGCCAACAGCGAATCCAAGCTTGCGCTCAAAACTTCGCCTTTGCCGGATGGGTCCACAATTTCCTCATAAACCGAGTCCGCGCACAGCGCCATCGAGATTCCCTTGCGGGAGGTATCTACAATTAAGTCGTAATTCATAAATAGTTTTTTAGGTGACCTACCTCTTAATTTCCAAGCTCTTGTCAATGATCAAGTCGATGAGCTGACTGTAGGTGATGCCAACGCATGCAGCCTGTTGCGGCAAAAGCGATGTCGGAGTCATGCCGGGGAGCGTGTTTGTCTCGATGGCAAAAAGTTCACCATCCTTCGTGATGCGAACGTCCGTTCGGCTGTAACCTGCACCGCCCAAAGCGTAGTGCGCGTTCTTCACAAGTTCCTGGATACGTGCGGTCAGTTCCGGGGCAAATTCTGCTGGAGTGACTTCTTGACATTCGCCGTTGTACTTCGCTTCAAAGTCAAAGTATTCGCGGGTGGTCATGCGCATTTCGGTCGGCGGCAATGCCTTTTCGCCTTCGATGTAACCGCAGCTAGCTTCGCCGCCTGCAATGAACTTTTCGCAAAGCAAACGGTTAGAATCCTTGAATAAGTCCTGTGCAATCTTGCCGGCTTCGTCAAGATTCTTTGCGATGCCGATGCCGATAGAAGAGCCTCCCAGCGGGTCCTTGATCACAAGCGGGAATCCGAGTTCATCTGCAACGCTTACAAGCGTGTCACCAGTGAAGTCGTGCTTCCAGATAACGCGGTAAGGCGGGGTAGGGATGCCGTTAGCACGGTAGATTTCTTTCGATTTGATTTTGTCCATCGCGAGAGCTGAGGCCAGGAGACCGCAACCCGTGTACGGAATGTTCCAGTTTTCAAGCATGGCCTGGATATGGCCGTCTTCGCCCCATTTGCCGTGGAGGGCAAGGAATGCAATATCCGCAGACGGGAGTTCCGAAAGAGCCGGAGACTTCTTTTTATTGGCTGCGGAACCTTCGAGGCTATGGAAATAGTTTTCGGAGAAGTTTGCTTTCTGGTACGGAGAAAGTTCGCGGGAAGACCAGTGCCAGGTGCCGTCCTTGTCGATGAGCACGGGGTGGATGTTATACTTTTCTGGATCCATGGCACGCACAACGCCGGTGCCGCTGACGACTGAAACATCATGTTCTGTAGATGGACCGCCCATCAATACCAAAACGCGTAAACGGGACATAAAAACCTCTTTTAAATCTATGGCTTTTAATCTAGTAATTTCGTTTTTGGTTCATAGTTTTGTGTTTTGTTCTTGCCGGAATAAGGAGACAAAATCTATATTGAAAAAGATAGGTGTTAAAAAGGAGATTTTATGAGAGTCTTTGTTACGGGTGGAACGGGATTTATTGGTCATTATGTGGTCAAGGCCCTTTTAGAAAAGGGACATGAAGTTGTCGTTGCGACGCGCCACCCGAACAAGGTGCCAACTTTAAGGGCAAATCCGAATGTCTCCTTTGTCGAAGCTGCGCTGACTGATTTCGAAAAGATGGGCGAAGGTCTCGTTGGTTGTGATGCTTGCATTCACGTTGCTCTTGGTTGGGGCGATACGCCGACGTCAATGCTCATGAACGATACTCGTGCAACTGTTGCGCTTTTGGAAATGTCCGCTCGTGCCGGTTGTAAAAAGTTCATCATGACGAGTAGCACATCTGCAATGGGGCGTGTGCGTTCTGAAATGCTTGAATCGACAAGCAATATGCCGATTGATTTGTATGGTGCGACCAAGGCTGCTGGCGAAGCTTTTGTGCTTGGCTTTAGCCATGGATACGGAAGCCAGTTCCCCGAAGTCGAAATGAAACGTAATATTATTCGTCCGGGGTATACGTTTGGCAATCCGGCGTTCCCCGATGGCTGCTCCCAGCCTGATCGTCGATTCTTTGAAATGGCTTATGCCGTAAAGGAAAACCGCGATATCCATATTATCAAAAATGATGGAACGCAGTTTATCCACGCCTCCCAGCAAGCTGAAATTTATATAAAATTGCTGGAGTCCGATTATAACGAAGAAATCTTCCTCGGTCTTGGTTCCGAATGGATTAGTTGGAAGGAAATTGCGCAGAAGATGATTGCCCTTAAGCCTGGCTGCACGTCTAAGATTGTGGAAACCGATATGGGTTGGGGTGATGAGCCTATGCTTTATGATGTCCAAAAAATCAGGGATTATTTTGGGCTAGCTTTTGATGCCCACGACTTCTTGGACGATCATATCCGCTGGACTTTTGAAAACGCCTAATAATCGAACAACGTAAAATTACGTTGCTATTTGCAATAAAAAAGCCGCTTCATAGCGGCTCTTTTCGTGTCTTTACAAGACTGAAATGTCACATGCGATTAATGCGGTTAAGCCCCAGAGCATTGCAATTTTCAATGCGCTCTGCGCATGATGGTACTTATGACGGCGAGCTTGGACTAGTGTGTAGATAAAGCAAGGCGTGAGTGTTATTCCCGTAATGATTAAGAACTGCGGGGGATAATTGTAATTGTACACTGCATCCATCCAATAAACAGGAACAGGGAGCAGTAACCAGGTAAGGACGATAAGGCCTGCGGCAAGGAGGCGTGCCGCTTTTGCTCCGGCGATAAGCGGGAAAGTCATGATTCCAACTTTGAGGTCGCCTGTTTCGTCTTCGATGTCTTTATAAATCTCGCGAGCGGTGGTGAGCAAGAATGCAAACGGAATTGCCGGGATAATTGCCCACATGTGTTCTTCTGGACAATCGTGGTTTGAAAAGTTGAAGAAGTGCTGCACTGCAAAAAGCAACGGCGTTGTGCAGAGGAATGCCACGGTCATGTTTTTCACAAGCGGCGTGTGCTTGATCTTGCGGTTGTATGCCATGAGCAATGCGCCAAGCAAAGCGAAGAACCACAACGGGAAAGTCAAGATGATGAGCCCTTCAACACCGAATGTCAGTGCGTGATCCCAGTCCTTGACGACGTTCATGAATCTGACGATTTGGATAATGGTGTCGCCAAGTCCGCAAAGTAGCATGATAATTGCTAGGGCCACCCATGCTCTTTTTGCCGCCTTGACGGAAACTTCTCCAGTCACAAGCGGACGTTTTGGACGGTTCAGCTTGTCGCTTTCGAGGTCCAAAATGTCGTTTTGGATGTTTGCAAACCCGAGTGCGCATGCAAATCCGAGAATCTGCAAAATCAAGACGGGAATGGAGGGATTGTGCTGTAATAGCCCGTAACCGATCAGAAGCGTAATTGTCGCAATTACGATATTGACAGGTCGAACCATTTTGAAAAGTGTATAAAA
This sequence comes from uncultured Fibrobacter sp., assembly GCA_947165045.1. Lineage (GTDB taxonomy): Bacteria > Fibrobacterota > Fibrobacteria > Fibrobacterales > Fibrobacteraceae > Fibrobacter. The sequence continues at coordinate 18,999 of CAMUYW010000012.1, forward strand.
GGTAGATCGCATAGTTTTAATATACATAATGATTTGAATTATGTTAAAAAATTTTTAGTAATGTCCCCTAGAGTTTGCTTGTTTGCGAAATTCTCCAATGCTATTGTCGTCTAATATCTATCTTTACGCTATGCCTTTTTTTACGAAAAGTAATTTGGAAGATTTAAGAAAAGAAGCTGACCAGCTTTCTATTTGTGTTGAGCATTTCTTGTATGCGGCGGAACATATTCCCGAAAGCGACTGGAAAACGAAGGGCTTTTACGACAACTGTATTGAAAAATGCAATGGAAGGCTTAAGGCTATTCATTTTTTGATGGAATCTATTCGACGTGGCCGTCCGGTGACTGAAGAGGAACTGGAGGAATCACGTGAACTTGATGATGAAAAACTTTCTAAATTGAAGGTCAATGCGAAATAACGATTTTGATTCCGTAGAGGACTTCGAAGAAGCTCCATTGAAAAGTGTTCGCACTTCGCGGCGTGAACACAGAAGTCGTCGTATAGATGTGATGCGTGAATTGGAATCGGGTGTCGTAGATGAACGCCCCATCAAGGAGCGATTCAGCCGAGAATTTAAAAAGGCTAAAATCAAGCGTATCAAAAATCCTGTCGAGAACATTGGCGAAGAAAATTGTGTAGAAGGCCTTGTGCTCGAAGTGCATCGCCGCACTTGTGAAGTGCGACTAGATGATGGAACGGTTACCGCCATGTACCGTGCGACAACATCCAAGACGCTTGGGGAATTCCCGGCGGTGGGCGACCGCGTTTTGCTTGGACTTGTGAATGATGGCGATGATGAAGGCGATGGCGTCGGTTCGCAAAAGTATTGCGTTGTCCGTGTGCTTCCGCGCAAGAGCGAACTCAAACGCCCGGGACCGCGTGACAGTTTTTACAAGCAACAGACTCTTGCTGCAAACATTGACCAAGTTGTCATTGTCGCTAGCGTGACGCAGCCGGACTTTAACTATGGCTTTATGGATCGCTTTTTGCTTGCTGCGAATTTGAACGATTTGCCTTTCGTGCTTGTGCTGACCAAGATGGACTTGCTCCCGAATGGCGAAGCGGATCTTTCAAGCGACATTCTGGATTTCATGAAGATTGTCGACAAGGTGATTCCTGTGAGCGTTAAAAGTGGCGAAGGCATGGACGTACTGCGCAATGAACTGGTGGGTAAGTCGTCGGTCTTTAGCGGAATGAGTGGTGTGGGTAAATCCACATTGATTAATGAACTTGTGCCGCACGCCGAACTGCGCACGGGAGATGTTCGTGAACGAGATGGCAAGGGACGTCATACAACGACTTCTTCTAGCTTGTTTGATTTTCCTGGTGGCGGTTACGTCATTGATACGCCGGGTATTAGAAGCATTGGGCTCATGGATTTGGAACCGGAAACATTGGCTAAAATATTCCCAGGCTTTTTTGAAGATGACCATTTTACATGCAAGTTTAGCAACTGTAAACATCTCAAGGAACCGGGGTGCGCCGTGCGTGCGGCTGTTGAATCGGGAAAACTGTCTGAAGCCCGCTATGCAAGTTATGTGCGAATTTTGAATTCTGGAAAGTAATTAAATGAATGATTATGTTGTTAAAATCTCGCTTGTCGCATCCATTATTTTGATGGGTTATAGTATTTCTGAATTTGTGGCGAGTTTCAAAACTGTAAACGAGAAGATTGAAGAATTTCTGGGCATTGCAAAAGAAAATTCTGTGTCGAATGAACTTCTGCGTCGTTCCAATTTTGTGCAGTCCGGAATATTGTCAATTGCCTACGTGCTTTTGGTTTATTTTTCTGATGTCGTCATTTGGCTGGTCGCCTTGATTTTAGTCAAGTTGCTCTTAACGCTTTATCTTTCGGATAAGCTATTACTTCAGGTTTTACGTGATGGTTCGCTATCACAAAAGAGCTTTATGGTATCGAAATACGATGCATTTTTTAATGCCGTAATGGGTTTTGCTTTTGCTTTAATTTTGGTATTCTAAAATGAAAATCTTCAACGTGATTTATACGAAGTTGTTTATGCGGTCGATGCTTGTTTTGGCCTTTGTTTTCGTGGCTACGACTTCATCGTTTGCTCTCGGACTCCCTATGGGATCTTCGACTACAGCATCTAATCCGCTAGGTCAGGCTGCTGCGAGCGCGGGCGTGATGAACATGCGCTTTCCTCTGTTCTTGGGAGGCTCTTTTGGCCTTGGCTCCGGGGCTGGAGTAGGTGATGGAAGCTCTGTTGGACTTGTTAATGTTCGACCAACATTTGGGGTGTGGTTACCCGGAATTGCATTCATGCGTTTGGGATATGGTTTTTCGAGTTATGAAGAAAAAGGCGAAGATGATAAAAACGAAATCGAGACCTCGAATTTTAGTGTTGAATTAGGTGCTCATCTTTTTAGCGAATTTTATGTGATGAGCTCTTATTCTAGAGTTGGTGCGTTGAGCAAAAACGGTGATATTGCATGGAACGAATGGAGCCTTGGTCTAGGTTCGTGCTGGTTTGTTTTTTCTCGGACGATGTTGACTCTAGATGTCGGTTATCATTGGGTGCGCGAACATTATGATCCGTTTGTCGATAAAAATGTTTCGGGTGGTCGCATCCAAATGGATATTGGATTTGTTGTTTTTGTTTATTAGTTTGTAAAAAATAAAGAGCTTTGAAATGAAAAATGTTGCGGTTTTGGGTGGTGCTTTTGATCCGGTTCATAAAGATCATATGCGTGTGGCGAGAACTTGCTTGGATCGTGGATTTTGCGATGAAGTCTGGTTTATGCCGAGTCCTGATCGCTGGGACAAAACGCTGAATGCAAGCCCCGAAGATCGCTTTGCCATGCTTGAACTTGCTTTTTCGGGCGACAAGCGTTTGATGCTTTCGGATTTGGAAATTCAGCAAGGCGATTACCGCGGTTCGTATGTTTTCTTGATGAGCCTCAAGGAAAAATTTCCAGATATCAATTTTCGTCTGCTCACTGGTGCTGACACTTACGAAGGCATTCCGCATTGGCGTGACCCGCTTAATTTTTACGGCACGAATTACAATGGTCACTTGCTTTTGCGCGATATCGAACTGATTGTGTTTGCCCGCAACGGTTACCCGCAGCCGGATATGGAACAACATAAACGCAAAGGATATGCTCCGCTTTTTTGGCTAGGACCGGAACAGGGCTTTAACGGTGTTTATTCGAGTACCGCTATTCGCAGGGAACTTTTGCTGAATCGTAGCGTTTGTCCGCAAGGACTAGAACCCTCGGTTTACGATTACATCATCAAGCATGATTTGTATAGGGAATAAAATGGGCAAGGCTCCTTCTGATATGTTTTTCGAAAGCGAAGTGCGTCCGGAATACGAAGGCCGCCTTTTGCTTGATTCCCTCTGCGATCGTTTTACATACCACAGCCGAGAAGACTGGATCAATCGACTGACCCGTGGACTCGTGACAATCAATGGTGCTGTTGCCAGTGTTGAAACGATTGCGCATCGCGGCGATAAGGTCGTGTACCATGTTGAAAATTACAGCGAACCTGAAGTTCCGACCGATTTTGAAACCGTTTTTGAAGACGATGAATTTATTCTAGTTGCAAAGCCTGCGGGCGTTCCAGTACACCATACGGGCCGTATTTTTTACAACACGTTTGCTGCGATTATCCGCCGAGAATTTGATTCCGAGACTGCTACGCCTATGCACCGCCTGGACCGCGATACGGGTGGACTTATCTTGTTTGCAAGGTATGGCGAAACGGCGGCGCGTTTCCAGAAAAATCTCGACCGTATTTTGCTTCGCAAGTTCTACCTCGCTGTGGTGCGTGGAAAATTCCCCGAAGGCGAAGTTGAATGCAAAATGCCTTTGCGCGAAGATCCCGAAGACCCGATTCGTTTGCGCATGCATCATCGTGCCGATGGCAAAGAGTGCTTTACGCGCTTTAAACTCGTGCGCCATTTGAATTGCCCTGAAATTGCACCGGAACTTTCGCTTGTCGAAGCGGAACTTATTACGGGCCGCAAACACCAAATCCGCGCTCACCTCGCTGAAATGGGCTACCCGATTGTGGGCGACCGTCTGTATTTCCGTGATGGTGAATATTACCAGAAACTCGCGCAAGGCGGTGAACTCACTGACGAAGATATCAAGGTGCTCGGGGCGCATAACCAGATGCTTTTTGCGTATAAGGTTGAATTGCAACTCCCGTATTGGAAAGAGCCGCGAGTGTTCGAAAGTCACGCTTTCCCCGCGGATATGGCTAAATTGCTGAGTGTGTAAGGCTTGGGCCCCGCTCGCGTCCCCCTCCGTAAGGAGGGACCATACGTTTTTTTTGCAAAAAACCTTTTTTTACGTTAAAATTGCGCAGATGCGCAAATTTTCCCCCTCTTATCTTTGTATCTTATTGCACATGAATTTTTCATTCCTTCCTAAAGTAATGTTGTGTCTAGGGCTTACGGGCGTTTTTACCCAGGCTCAAGAAACGGTCGAAAGTGTCCGCCGCCAAATCAAGGCGGTCGAAACAGAAACAGCCCGCGAAAAATCAATGCACGATGCCGAAAAGAAGCGCCATGCTGAATTCGTCGAAGTCGGTCGCAAAAAAGTGCAAAACCTCTCGGCGCAGAACAAAACGCTGAAGGCCGAAATTGATTCGCTCAAGGTCGAACTCAAGAAGATTTCGAATGCGCGAGCAAAAACAAATGGCTCGATTCGCTATTTTGAAGGCCGTAAGGCGAAGTACGCCGATTCCTTGGCTACGGTCATCGATTCGCTCGTGCCGTTCTTTGAATCGGATTTCCCGTACCGCACGGATGAAGCGGTCAAGAACATTCAAGAAATTGCAAGCATGTTGCACAAGGGCGTGATTGAAACGGATGACGCTCTGAACCGCACGATGGAAGTCTTTTACGACCGCATCCGCTTAGGCTACACCACTGAAGTCTGGAAGGGATTTTTGCAGGTGGATACTCGCAATGTGGCGGGTACGTATTTGCGTTACGGCGCTGTCGCTTCGATTTTCGTGAGCAATGACGGTAACGACGTCTTGTTCCTTACGAGGAATGGCGTTGACTACACATGGAAGAACGTTTCCGAAGATCTCACGATGCGCACAATCCTCAAGGATGTGATGAAGGTTGCCGAAGGCAAGACTGCCCCGAGACTTGTAACTATCCCAGTCTCTTTCCCGAAGGAGGCTAACTAATGTTTAGACGAAAGAACAGTAGTGTCATCCTGAGCGGAGTCGAAGGGTCTAAAAAGAAATCTCTCGTCTCTCGTCTCTCGTCTCTTGTCTTAGTAGCCTCTTTTGCTTTGGCTCCTGCATCTTTTGCTCAGCAGAACGTAACCGTCGATGCTGTCAAGAAACGTGCCGAACTCAACAGCGCTAAGGCTGACCTCGAAGAAGCCCGCCGCAAGCGCGACATGGCTGTGGCTGCCCGCTGGAAAGACCGCGAAACGTTCAACAAGGAACGCGAACTTTTCAATGACAAGTACCAGCTCGGCAAGGAACGCGTCGATGCTTTGATGTCTGAACGTACCCGCTTGCTCGAAGATGTGCGTGTGGCTCGCGAAGACTTGGCGCAGGTGAAACTCCAGGCCGAAAAGGCTCGTGCTGAATATTTGTCGCTCGCCGCAGGCCCGGAACGCTTGGAAATGCTTGCCAAGTTCCAGGAACAGGGCGTGCCGTTCAAGGTTGCCGAACGCGTCGAAGCGCAGAACAAGGTTAAAAAGGAAATGTCCCTGTACAGGGATAATCCGCTCCGCATTGCTCAGGCGATGCTCGATGTCGCGAAAAAAGAAATGATGTTCACGCGTGAAGCTCGCGTTGAAAAGGCGGACCTCATGTTCGGTAGCTCGGTTGCCGAAGGCGACCGCATGCGCTTGGGTGGCCTTTTTGCCATGCAGATGGCGAAAGTTACCGATGTGAACGGTTTCCATCCGTCGGCTTTGATGCTCCCGGTGGCAGGCGAAAAGAAGCGCGTTTACAGCTGGCAAGAGAATCTCTCTCCCGAAATGCGTAAGGACGTGGCGAAGGCTTTTGCAAATGTCCACGATTCTGCATTCGTGATGGTGCCGGTCGATGTGCTCCTCAGTACGGAACTTTCGAGCGAATTGGCGAACCGTCAAGAAACTACATGGAAAGAAGACTTTGCTGAATTCTTCCACAACGGTGGTATCTTGATGTACCCGATTGCAACGCTCTTCATTCTCGGTATTTTGATTTTCCTCGTGCGCTTTGTCTGGCTCTTGGTGCTTGGCTTTGGTGGCCGTGGCGCTCGTGCCTCGATCAAGGCGCTTGCTGCTGGCGACGTAAAGCTTGCAACTGCCGAATCTGCAAAGGCTCGCGGCGAAGTCGGCAAGGTGCTACGCTCCGTACTCGGCAAGAATTTCAAGGACCGCGCGAGTGCCGAAAAGTCTCTCGAAGTATTGTTTGCTAGCGAAGTACCGAAGCTCGAAATGGGCCTCAGCTGGATTTCCGTGTTTGCGGCAACGGCTCCGCTTCTAGGTCTCTTGGGTACCGTTATGGGTATGATCGAACTCTTTAACGTGATTACCATGCACGGCACGAGCGACCCGAAGCTTTTGGCAGGCGGCATTTCCATTGCTCTCGTGACGACGGAAGCTGGCCTTATCGTGGCTATTCCGCTCCAGCTTTTGCACACGCTTCTTGTGAATATTTCGGACACGGTTCGCACCCGCATGGAAAAGACCGGTCTTGCTGTTCTTAACGCCATCTGGATTAAGGAAAAGTAATGGACGAATATTCCGTCATCGAAGCGACCATGAGCATCCTGCTGCGCGGCGGTTGGGTGTTGCTCCCGTTGTTCCTCATCGGGTGGCTTGGTTGGTTTTTGATGTTTGAACGTTACGGCTATTACCTGATGCTCAAGGGGCGTTCGACTTCGACGTTCTTCAAGGATTTGGACTCGGTGGGCGAGGAGGCTGCTTTTGCAAAACTCCGCAAGCGCCGCTTTGGTTATTTCCTTGCGCTTGTTGAAAATGTGCGTGAGTATCGTGACGAAGGCCCGGTGGCAGTGCGCAATGCCATGCTCGCAACGCGTCATCGCTTGGATGTAAGCCTTTCGAAATCGCTCAAGACCATTGCAACTTGTGCATCGATTGCGCCTTTGCTTGGACTTTTGGGAACCGTATCGGGCATGGTGCATACGTTCGAGACAATCCAGAAGTTCGGTTTTGGTAATCCGGTTTTGCTCGCGGATGGCATCTCCGAAGCTCTCCTCACGACGCAGGCGGGCTTGCTGGTGGCGTTCCCGCTGATGCTTGTTTACAACTATCTCGAAAGCCGAGTAGATTCTATTGGTGATTATGCCTGGGGCGAAGCGCTCAAGTTCGAAGAACGCTGCTTTGCCAAGGAGGTTGAATGAGTTTTATACGCAAACGTTCGAGAAGCGGTGGTGGCATTGATGTGTCGCCGATGCTCGACATGGTGTTCATCCTTTTGATCTTCTTTATCGTGACTTCCACGTTTACCCGCGAAACGGGCGTGGACGTGACGAAGCCGAAGGCGAGCTCTGCAAAGGAACTCGCCAAGGAAAGCATTTTGATTGGCGTGACCCGCCAGGGAACCATCCACATCAACGAAACTCAGGTAAACCTCTCGACGCTCCAGACCGTGCTCCGCCAGATGATGGCCGAAGCGCCTGATCGCCCGGTGATTATCGTGAGCGACCGCGATGCCCCCAACGGTGTTGTCGTTGACATTCTTGATGAATGCAACCTCGCCAAAGTCCGCAAAGTCTCCATCTCCGCGAATAAGGAGGAGTAGCTCTCGCTACTATGCTTGACTTTATAACAAAATATTTCCGATTCCCGGTGGCGTTCGTACTCTCATTTGTTGTGGGGGCTGTGTTTTTCCTTGCGATTCCGGTCATCAATGTGCTCTTCTTTGATAAAGGAGTCAAGACCGAAAAGCCTTTGGAAACCGTGACCGAAGTGGAAGTTCTCGTGAGCGAAAAGAAGCAAGAGGTTAAGCAGAAGGTCATTCGTACGGTCGTGAATCCGAATCCGTTTAAAGTTTCGGCTAATATGGGCGCTGCTCGCAGTCAGAATTTCCAAATGGACTTGTCGCTCGCTCGTGGTGCTGCTGGCGATGGTGTTGCCGTTGATGCGGGAACCATGGAAAACGTAATTTACGAGGCTGGCGAAGTGGATGTGCAGGCACAAGTGCTTCGTGAAATTCAGCCGAAATTCCCGGAACGCGCTAAGAAGATGGGTGTTTCCGGTTACGTGAAAGTGTTTATTGTGATTGATGTGAACGGTGATGTGGCGCAGGCGCAAGTGCTGACGCAAGACCCAGCTGGCTATGGATTTGATATCGAAGCGCTCAAGGCCATACGTCAATGGAAGTTCTCTCCGGCTGAATTAGGCGGCTTCCCAGTAGCACAAAAAGCTACAAAGGAGTTCCGTTTTGTTAAGTAATTTTAATTACAAATTTGGATCTTTTTTTAGAACGCTGTTGGTTCTGCTCAAATGCGGGCGGGGCCCCAGCTCGGAGTTGACGCCTACAGCGTCAGCGGCTTCACTCGGTCATGTGAGTCTGCAAGCAGCCTCCCGCGACTCTCGTTTTGCACGCTACTGCGAAGAATCATCCTTGGCCGACGCTTTAGAATCAAAAAAAATAGTTGCCTGCTCTAAACGCATACTTCTTGCGGTCTGCTTCTTATTGCTGTTACCGTTAAACAGCTTCGCTGCTGATGATTTCTTCTTCAAGGCGAATGAGCTTTACGATCAGGGGCGTTACAAGGAGTCGGTGAAGTATTACCGTGCGGCGATTGACGACGGCCGCTATGAGCCGTTTGCATGGTTCAATTTGGGCAATGCTCTTGTGCAACTTGGCAAAAAAGAAGTCGCGATGGTCGCTTACAAGCGAACCGTCGAATTGCTGCCGGATTTTGTGAAAGCGTGGATGCTTCTTGGCGATTTGTACTATCTCGCTGAATCTCCGGGTGATGCCATTGCTGCCTACAACCGCGCGATTGAACTTGGAACCGAAACGGACCACATGCATTTTGCCCTTGCGGAATGTTACATGAAGGGGAGTGATTGGACGCTTGCCCAGAAGCATTTCGAACGTGCCTTGGCATTGAACCCGGACCGCATGGACGCTTGGTACGGTCTTGCCGAAGTTTATGAAAAGCTCGGCGATTACGAGTATGCTGTGAAAACGCTTAAGAATGCGCTCCAGATGACTGCAACCGCTGGCGCCGACGTTCATTACACGCTTTCGTATTACTACCGCAGTATGGATTCCACGCGGCTCGCCTTGAACGAAATGGAAAACGGCATTATGATGGATCCCGAAAACGTTTCCGCTCGCCGCTATCTCGCTCAGATGTACGTGAAGAATGAATCACCGTGGATGGCCATCTTCACGCTCGAAGAAGGACTCCGCCACAAGAAAGGTGTCGCCGATTTGAACCTCGACTTGGGACAAATTTATTTTACGCAAAAACGCTATGACGAAGCGTTCGAATGTTACATGAAGGCATGGCGTGCCGGTAATTCTCAAGGCCGCATTGGTGCCGAAAACGTCGGCCACATTTTCTCGAATGCCGGCGACACCGAAAAAGCCGAAACCCTCTACGCCCGCATCCGCGAAAAGAAGTGATGCTGTCTTTCCGGTCGGAGCTAGTCCGGAGTCTCGGAAAATCTTAAAATGGTAGAAGTAAAATACAAATCCGTCTTTGAAATGCCTTTTCTTCTCATAACCATTTTTTCGCTTTTGGTTTTTGTTGTTGTGCCTATTTGGGGAATGCTTAAAGCATTTTGGGATGTGTTCGATGTTGGGATGAACGATGAATCTATAAAATTGTTTGTTCTGTGTGCTATCGTACTCGGAATTACAATGAAATGTTCAGTGAAACTATTCTCGAAGACTTTGCTCGATAAAGTCCAATGTTTTCGTTGGGAAAAAATTGACGAGCTGGATTTTTACCCGATAGACATTTTTTGCTTTTATAATTTAGAGAACAGATCATTACATAAAGTTTGTTTAAGCAGTTTTAATACAAATGTAAAACCTGCTTTGGAGTTGGCTGTTACGAAAATACCATACTATAAGATTTCCGATGCCGCTCGCCAAAAGCTGCGAAAGAAATATGGAATTATTATAAAAGTAGATTGAATTACGCATAGGAATCAAGAATGACTTTATATAAAGGCTTACCTATCATACTATTTTCTGTTCTATTTGGGATAATTGCTTGCTCGACCAATCAATCTTCCAAAGAAAGCAACGTGCAGCCATTGAATCTTTCACTCTTTGTCACGCAAGAATATATGGTTTTGGGTGCTTGGGGCGGATTCATGCCGAATGTCTATTTTACCATAGGGAAAAAATTTAAATTAGGAGCGGAAAATCCCACCGAATTTTGGGCAATCCAGAAAGAATCCGAAACGGACCCAGGGCGCACTATCTGGGCCGTTTACGCAAACGACAGCGCCTATCTCGACAGCAGCAATAATTTTTTAGCTTTGCCAAACGAACATGTTCAGGATATCGTCCCTCCCGAAACATTGAATAAGCCTGCTGCGGGAACAATAGTCCATACGCTCGCAGAGAACTCTGCTCGGATACTTACTTCAGAAGATGTGGAAAAATCTATTATCCGCCCTCTGCTTGCTCATGACATAATGGCGAAGGACTTGTTCGTGATTCACAAGCGGATGAAGAACGTACCTGATGCGGACCAGATAACTCTCGTGCTTGACACAATGTTTACTGTTAACAATATGATTTCCTTGCGCCCCTTGGCACAGGCTATCAAGGCCGCTGGTTATTCACACATAACCTTGAAATATTTTGAAGGCGGTGATGCCGTCTTGCGCGATGTCAGGAGTGTCAACGAAATCAAAAACGCCTTGATAACACCGCCTGATTCACTCCTTCCAAAACTTTACAGCATCCTGGAAATCTAACATGAAAAATCACCCTTTCTTTCGGTCTTGCCAGGTGCTTTCGTTGAACAGCTGGCCTTCGGAAAGTCCGTATTTTTCTTCGACGCCGGCCTTTGAAATCGCGGTGTTGATGTCGACTTTTCCGCGAATCGCTTGCGTGTAGATGTCAATCTTGCGGCGGACGGATTCGGGTTCTTCGTCCAGAAGTTCCAAGCGGAAGTTGCTCACGTTCTGTGCGATGAGCTTTGGCAAAAGCTTGAGTGCCGATTGCGGCTTGCCGACGAATAGCGTGTTGCGGCATTCGGCATCGGACTGTAAAAAGTGGCGTTCGCCCTTGTGGTCGAGAATTTCAACTTTATGTTGTGTGCAAATCTTTTTGCATTCGGGGAAGCGTCTGCCGGTTGTGAGTGCTCGTGCGAAGGCGCAGTATTCCGAGTGGAATGCGGGCATGTACTGGTGCAATGCGAGTTCCAAGCGGCTTCCGTCGATGTTCTTGAGCAAGTCGAAAAGCTGAGTGCTGTTGAGGTCCCACGATGGGTGCAATCGTTCGAGGCCTTGCGACAAAAGCCAATCGTAGCTCGCGCTATTGGTGGCGTTCAAGCTGTAGTCGCCGACCATCGGGATTCCAGAATCCTTGAGCAGCGAGAGCGAACCGAGGTTACGCACCAAAGCAAATTCCGGCATGAGCGTGAGAATTTGCTTGATGTAATGGTTTTCGCTGGGCTTGTGGATGCGGAGGGTGGCGATGCCGGCTTCAAAACCGAGCTTGTGAATGCGTTCGAGCGGTTCGTCGTATTTGACGCCCCAGTCAAAGTCCATAACGACCTTGTCGATGTCGAGCCCTTGCAATGCGTCGATTTGCTCTGGACGGCGAACAAGAACCGTAATGTTCATGCGTTTCGACTTTTCGCTGTTGGAACTGCCCGCGACTTGAGCGACGTGGTGCAAAAATTCTCTGCCGTTTTCTGCAGAAGGCGCAAGTTCCTTCCATTGCAATCGCTTTTCGTCTAAGGCTTGCACGGCGTCTTGACGCAAGGTGCGTAAAATCTTGCCGGGGAGGAATGCGTTTTGCGGGAGCTTGATTTCGAGTTTGTCTAGAACGTAAGCGGTCGCGCTCAATCCAGAAAGTTCTTTTTTGGCGATGGCTTGCAATGCGTCGGCGGAACTTTCGTTGCGAGCTGCTTCGAGGACGGGGCCATCGACCGTGACGCTTTTTCCGCGCGCGTTCACTTCCGAAATCGTGAGTTTGAGCGGTTCGCCAATAGCTCCCTCAAGCGTCATGCACACGGGAATGTGCTTGGCAAAACTTCTGTCGGTGAACGTTTTGTGCAGTTCTTTTTCGAGAGCGGGGGAGTCGTTGCGGTATGCTTTCATCCCATAGCTAACTTTACGCAAATCGAATTCACGACCGAATTCCAGACGCACTTGCGACTTCGCTGCGGTCCCATTTGCATTTCCCAGTACATTTCGTGTCGCGTTTTTCCCGCTTCGATTCGCTTGTTGGAACGTCGCTTTATAAAGTCGGCTTCCGGTTTGGCGCGGTTCCGGTTCTGCGCGGTATTCTTCGAATAAAATGCCGTCGCCCGGCAACAACGTGCACGGAACAGGCTTGTCTTCAAGTTCTATAATCACGCTGCCGCGTTCCACTTGAACAACAGTTCCGATAAGTTCGCCGTGGTGGTTCGAGAACGAACCGTCGACGAGTTCCTGGTGGTTCACTCCATCGAGCCAGCCCGTGTTGAGTCCGCGTGAAAACAAAACTTCAAGCGGTTCCAAGTCTTGCGCATTCAACCCTAAATCTGCCGCGCTGTTCCCGTTAGCGTTCGCGCAGTCCCTATTATTTTCCGTAAAGTTCTTATAGCCGTATTCGCTCAATTTATCGAGTGCTTTCCTATAAGCATGCGACACGGCGGCCACATATTCTGGGCTTTTCAAACGGCCTTCGACCTTGAGCGATTCTACGCCAATCTCGCGAAGTTCCTCCAATTTCGGGAGGGCGCACAAGTCGCGAGTGCTGAACAAATAACGGGCCTTCGGGTCTTTCCATTCCTTGCCGTCTATGAAAATGCGATAGGGAAGGCGGCAGCTTTGGGCGCACTGGCCACGGTTTGCGCTGCGACCGCCGAAGTTTTCGCTCGTGAGGCACTGCCCCGAGTAAGAAACGCAAAGCGCTCCGTGAATGAACACTTCAAGTTCCAAGTCCGTGAGGCTATTGATTTGTGCTATTTGCTTTGCCGAAAGTTCACGCGCAAGCACCGCTCTCGAAAAACCGATATCCTTGACCAAGTTCACCGCTTCGGAACTCGCGAGCGTCATCTGTGTGCTCGCATGAATTTCCTGTTCCGGGCTAATCGCCTTGATGAGCCTTGCAAGTCCGATGTCCTGGATGATGAATGCGTCCGGCTTGAGCGAAATCAACTTCTCCAAAAATTCTGGGAGTTCCTGAATTTCACGCTCGAAAATGAGGATGTTCATCGCGAGGTACGTCTTGACGCCACGCAGCCTAGCGTAGCGGATCATTTCTTCAACGTCTTCGAATGAAAAATCTTCGGTTCTACCGCGAGCGTTCCAGTGGGGGACTCCGTAATAAACCGCATCCGCCCCATTGTTGATGGCGGATTCCAGCATGTCGCGCGTGCCGACAGGCAAAAGAAGTTCAGGCTCGTTCATAGCCTTAAAAATAGAATTTACGCTTCGTTGAGGTCGTAGCCGAACTGCACGATGGCACCGGTATTGGCTTCACGGAAAATGCGCCGGTGGGCAAGCCCGTCTAAAATGGCATTGTCGAGCGTGTCTTGATTTGCTTGAAAATCATTGCCGAGCGCAATGGATGCAATGGACTCCAAAGAACCCTTAAACCCTTCGTGGATGACCTTGACGTAGGTATATTCAGGATCCATTTCAAGAATGGCATCGTGTATATGCTTGTCATCGAATTCGGGATCGCTATTGAAATCAATCTCCGAAGATGTACGGATAGAAACGGAACCGCAATAGCCGTCTTTTTTGAATTTCAACCATTTCTGTCCGTGTTGCATAAAAACCTCAATAATTCTTTGCAAAAAATAATTCTAATTTTGCGATATGTTCAAGAAGCTCATTGTTTTGTCGTCTTTTGTTTGCATTTCCATGTTGGGTATGGCCGGTTGCTCTAACCAAGATGCAGAGTACAAAATTGCAACACTTACGGAAGAAAACTCCCGTCTGGCACGTCAAGTCCAAGTTCTCAAGGCTACTTTGGATTCATTGAACGCCCATAATAAGGCCGTAGATCATTCCCTCAAGTCGCTTGACATGAAATAAGTGCAAAATTCTTTCAATTTTGACACATTTATGTCAAATTTGGGCTCTAAACTCACGAAATATTTTCTAAATTTGTGCGCGTGACTGGCCCCCGGTTTGTCGCCAAGGCGAAAACCAATCTTGCTTCCAAATGAGAAGCCCCGCGACCGTCAAGTCTCCAAGGAGGCGCTAGTAAGATGGTCTTTAATTAACCCACATTCCAGTCACCCCGCTTGCAGGTTCTTTTCCAGCTTGCTTGTGTGGTTCAACCCTTACTTTATGAGGTGCCCGAATGGAATACATCGCTCTCGCACTTTCACTTGTTGCAGTGATTTTGTGCATTGTTATCCTGACTAAGGTGAACAAACTCCTTACCATGCTTCGTACCCCGATTTTCAAGAAGCTCACCCCGGACATGAACTTGAAGCCGTCCGCTCGTCGCCCGATCAGCGCGCAGGAAATGGCTCAGCGCGGTGGCAACAACAAGGAAAATCGCCAGAACAAGGAACGTCCGGCTAACAACAATAATAAGGATAATCGCAACCAGCAGGCTGCTCAGGCTCCTGCACAGCGCGATCGCAACGAACAACATCAGCGTCCGGAACGTGGCCCGCGCCGCGAACGCCGTCCGGAACGCCCGCATCGTGAAGCTAATGCTGAAGCTCCTGTTGCTGAACAGGCTGCTCCGGCCGCACCGGCTGCTGAAGCTCCGGTCGCCGAAGCTCGTCGCCCGCTCGCTCCGCGTATTCCGGTTGAAACTCCGGCTGTTGAAGCTGCCCCGGTCGCTCCGGTTGCTGAAGCCCCGGCTGAAGCTGCTGCCGAAACCGTTTTTGATCCGTCCAAGGTCCGCTATGGCCGCCGCAACGTGATCAAGAAGGCTCCGGAACTCTCCGAAGAAGCTTAATTCTCACGAGAATTGCAATTTGCAAAAAATTCCCAGTCCATTTGGATTGGGGATTTTTTTGCGCTTGTCACGCGCCGCGTTGCGGGCGTCTCGTTGTATTTAAACGGACAAAATAACGAAAAAAAACAAACCCCATCGTTCTGAAGGGGCTTTGCTTTGCGCGGCGCTAAATTGCGGCGCAGTTCCTGTTACCGTTGATGCTTTTTCAACCGGCGGCGCAGTCTTATTGCGTTGACGCGATTTTTTAGAACTCGATGAGTCCCTTGGCTTCGTCAGCGAGGATGACCTTCGTTGCCATGCCAACGAAAAGGCCGTGACCGACGATACCTACGATATGTTCGAGGTCGCGGGCGAGCTTGTCTGCATCTGCAATGGGGGCGAACTTGGCATCAGCGATGAGGTTGCCGCTATCGCTGATGACCGGCCCGTCCTTGCCGGGGGCGCCCATGCGCACCTTAAGTTCGCCACCGAGCTTCTTGACGCGTTCGGTAACGATGGCAATAGCGCCCGGGATGATTTCGAGCGGCACTGCAAACTTGGTGCCGAGCTGCTGAACAGCCTTGCCGGAATCGGCGATAATCACGTAGTTGTCCGTCATGGAGGCGACAATTTTTTCGAGGAGGTGGGCTGCACCACGGCCCTTGATAAGGTTACGCTGCGGGTCGATTTCGTCGGCGCCGTCAATCACCATGTCGAGGTGCGAAACTTCGCCCATTTCCTTGAGCGGGATGCCGAGGCTGCGGCATTGGAGTGTGGTGCTCCAGCTGGTCGAGACGCCCGTCACGTGGATGCCTTCGGTCTTGATGCGTTCGGCAAGGCGGTTCACCATGTGGGCTGCCGTACTGCCTGTTCCGAGACCGACTGTCATTCCATCCTTGATCATGTCTGCGGCACGAACGCCTGCAGCTTTCTTGAGTTCATCCATCGATGCCATTAGCGCCATCTCCTTTCGTTTGAATCAAAATTGTCATCGCCCATGCGGTTGTCGTAACTGTCGTAGTTATCGTACCCGTCGTTAAATTCGTCTTCGTCCGGGAATCCAGATTCCTGTTCGGTGAAACTTGCGTCTACGATGTCCACGACCTCGACGTTAAAAGTCAAGTCCTTGCCTGCAAACGGGTGGTTCCCGTCTACAATTACAGTGTCTTCGAGGATTTCCTTGATGGTGTAGATGCCGTCGCATTGGTCGTCATCATCGTCCAAGTTGAGGTCGTTCACGAATTCTTCAGCGGTATCCGGCAACTGGAACTCACGGATATCGTTGTCTTGGAACATTTCGAGTTCCATTCCAACCCAGAGTTCTCCGACTTCGCTGAGTTCTTCTTTTGGCACTGTGAGAATGAGGTCTTGGCGGTATTCCCCATAACCCAAATTAGCGGGTATGTTCACTGTAAACTTTTCACCTAGGCGGCGCCCGTTCAAAGCATCTTCGAGCCCAGGAATGATATTGTTGTACCCGTGGATGTACACGAACGGGTGCGAGGCGGGGACTTCTTCAAGAATCCTTTTGCCTTCTCTGAGGGTGTAGGCGATGCTCACCTTCATTTTGTCTTGGATGACTACCATACGTGCCCAAATGTAGTAAATTTGCCCAATTTAGCCACTTAAATTAAATAGTTTTTCTAAATTACACGTATGCTTTACGGGATTTGTTCTGATATCCATTCCAATGCAACCGCATTCAAGGCTGTTTTGGAGTCTATGCGCGATAATGGCGTAGAACGGAAAGTGTGTCTTGGTGATATTGTTGGTTATGGTGTCGATACCGATGAATGTGTCGATTTAGTTCGTGAAAATATGGATTTTTGCTTGATCGGAAACCACGATAGCGTGGCGGTCAAGAACGAATCGAGCGAGGGGTTTAATCCCTATGCAAAGCAGGCGATTGAATGGACGCAAAAACACTTGTCCAAGGATTCGATTGCCTATATCCGTTCGCTTCCGTACATTTTCGAAGAAAACGATATCTGCTTTGTGCATGCGTCTCCGTTGTCTCCGGCGGATTGGGTCTACGTGACCGACCTCGAAGATGCGCTGAATGCATTTGACCACTTTTCGGAGCGTTACTGTTTTGTGGGGCACACGCATAGCCCGGTCATCATTGCGAGCCGTCCTTTGGCAATTCCGAAGATTCTCGACGAGTACGAGTACGTGATTGCAAATACGGAGCGCCTTTTGGTGAATGTCGGCAGTGTGGGGCAGCCCCGTGACCGCGACCCGCGAGCCTGCTGGTGCTTGCTCGACACCGAAACCAAGTGCGTGCGGCTCATCCGTGTGGATTACGACATCCGCGAGACACAGAACCGCATGAAAAAGCAGGGAATGCCCTCGTTCCTGATTGATCGACTTTCGGTGGGGCGCTAGATGAAATGGGTGTTGGCTGTGTTTGGACGTGCGGGCTCTCCGCTGATTGCTGAAGAAGTTGAAAAATACGTGAAGCGTTTGCGCAGTTCCGCAATGCCGCTTGAAGTGGTGGAACTCAAGGAATCCAAGCTCGACGACCATGCCCAGGCGCTTGCCCAAGAAGCCGCTCTCTTTGAAAAAAAATTCCCGCGAGGCGAGTTTCGCCGTGTGATTCTCTCCGAGGAAGGCAAGTTGATGGATACGGTCAAGCTTGCCGATACCTTGCAGGCGCGGTTCCCCGGAAATATTGTGTTCTTGATTGGCTCGGCGTACGGCATTGACGAAAACTTGAAAAAGTCCGCCGACATGCTTTTGAGCCTTTCTCCGTTGACTTTTACCCATGACCATGCTCGAATGATTACGGCAGAGCAGCTCTACCGCGTTCAGATGGTTATGCAAAATCACCCTTATCATCATCGATAGTAGGCTGTAGACAGTAGGAAGTATGTTAATATCCGCAATTGTAGCTGTTTCAGAGAATAATGTCATTGGTCGCGAAGGCCATTTGCCGTGGCACCTCTCGCAAGACCTCAAGCGTTTTAAGGCGATTACGACTGGCCATGCCATTATCCTCGGTCGCAAAAATTACGAAGACATCGGGCGCCCGCTCCCGAACCGCACGAACTATGTGCTTACGCGCAATAAGGATTTTCAAGCTCCTGGCTGCATTGTGTGCGCTTCGCTCGAAGAGGCAATTGAGGCTGCACGCGCCGCAGGCGAAACGGAATGTTTCATCATCGGCGGAGCTGCGGTTTACCGCGAGGCTATGCCGCTCGTCACAAAGCTTTATGTGACGCGAGTCCTCTCGCATGTCGAGGGGGACGTTTTCTTTCCGGAATGGGGTGAAAAGTTCCAAAAAGTGAGCGAAGAATCCTTCCCTGCGGACGAAAAGAACGATTTCCCTACGAATTTCGAAATTTGGGTACGATAAAAATAAGTTTCTATTAACGCGAGAATTACTTATTATATAAGAGATGTTGTTGAGGAATGGAAAGAGACTTTTAAAATTTCTGATTGCAACGTTCGCTGCTGTAATCGTTATTTTATTTGTTATTAGTTTTACTAGTGCTTGCCGTCATGGCATGTGCGACCAAGTCATCAAACTGAATGATGGCTGGTTTATCTCTTTTTCTGATGTTCGCCTACCTGCATTAAAACATGTATCTGATTTTCGAGTTCCTTCGAATATTCAGCCTGGCGATACTATTATTTACGAACGGGACATGAGCGGGGATACGGTTCCCTTGCCGACGACTCTTCGTTTCCATGCTCATCATGTGGCCTTGGCCGTTTATGTCGATAGTGTTTGCTATTACCGTTATGGTTTTGACCGCTTTGAACAGGGAAAATTAGTCGGTAGTGGTATTCATCTGGTGAACTTGCCGGAGCATATTGAACGGCATAAAATCCGCGTGGTGTCCGTTGTTACGGAACGTGCGGCAGCCAAGTCTGTCACGTCTATCGAGTTGTTGCGTTCGAATAGCATGACGGATTATTTCTCTAAAAATTTCGATTCCATAATGATTGGCATATTCTTGATGTTCTTTGGGGTTATTGCCTTTGTTACGGGATGTTGTGCTATTGGATTCGAAAGAGCGTACTATCGACTTATATTGATTGGTGTTTTTGCCGGCCTGATGGGGCTTTGGACTCTTAACTACGCGAAGGGTATTCAAGTGTTTTCCATGAACTATGCCATGGACACAACGTTAGAGTATGTTTCGCTTTATCTTGCGGCTATCCCGTTTGGGCTTCTCGTTATCAATATGCGTTCCGGTAAGATTAAGACTTGGAAATTGAACATTTTGAAAGTAATTGTCGGTTTTGGTGCTTTGTTCTTCGTTGTGACTACCATTTTGCATGTTACAAATATTGCTCATTATCCGTCATTCTTGCTTGTTTACCATATCTATATCTTTGTCTCGTTTTTGTTCATGGTCTTTTTCCGAGTATTCTATGATCGTGGCGCGGGCATGCAAGAAAAGATTCTTACTTCTGGTACGGCCATATTTGTCTTGTTTGGAATAGCCGATTTGTTCCGCTATAACGTCCAGAACATATTCGGTTTAGGTAAGTCTTCGTTCATGGATTCGACCTGCCTGCCGTTCGGTACGCTTCTGTTTATCTTGCTTTTGATGGTGGGCTATCTTGTTTACATGTACGAAGAATTGATGGACAAGACTGAAAAGGAAGTTCTCCGCCAGATTGCATACAGGGATGCGTTGACTGGTATTTATAACAGAGCCAAGTGCGAACACATTTTTGAAGTCTTGAACCGTGATGATAATGATTACGCTATTGTCAGTATCGATGTCAATGGGCTTAAGTACGTGAATGACAATTTCGGACATTCTATGGGCGATAAGCTTTTGTGCGCTTTTGCTGACGTGTTCAAGAATGCGTTTAATGGTATTGGAACGACGATTCGCATGGGTGGCGACGAGTTTGTGGCTATTGTCCGTGCAGAACACCTTTCGGACCTCAATTCCGCGCTCAAGACGATGGTGCTGCTTGAAAAAGAAGTCAAGTTGCCGATTACTTTGAACGTTGCGTACGGCTATTCTGTGCGCACTCGTGGCGATGCCGTGACGGCTATGGACGTTTATCGTATGGCTGATGCCAATATGTATGCGATGAAACTAGCCTCCAAGCAACAGAGAGTGTAGAGGGCGGCTTTGCCGCAGTTGGCAGTTAGCAGAGCTTTGTCGGCAAAAGTCCGAGGAATTTAGTGATTTTCCCCAAAAATTGTATAGATTTTGAATGATGATAGAATTCAATATCTTTTATAAGCTTGCGGCTGCGCTGGGGATCGGTTTTATTATTGGTCTGCAGCGCGAAAATTCGTATTCTCGCAATAATTCAAAGCATCCCGCTGGGTTATGCTCGTTTTCGATTGTAAGTCTTTGTGGTGCCTTGTCATGCTATTTGGGCGAACTGATGGGCTCGATTGTACCTTTTGTGGTGGGGCTTATTGTTGTTGGACTGTTGCTTGTGGCAAGCCATATTGCGTATGGGCTTGCGAATCGTGAAAATGGTGGCCCAGCGGGGGTAACGACGAGTACGGCGCTTCTTATGATATACCTGCTCGGATCGCTTTGCTGGTACAATCGCCTTTTGGAAGCTTGTATCCTCATGATTATATTGTTGTGGCTTTTGGCGGTTAAACGGCAACTTCATGATTTTGCAAAAAAGCTCTCGTCCGAAGATATCATGGCTACAGTTAAGTTTGCGGTGATTTCTTTGATGATTTTGCCGTTCTTGCCGAATCACGCTTATGGCCCGGCGGGGCTTGAAGTCTTGAACCCGCATACGATTTGGCTCTTTGTGGTGTTTATTTCGGGCATTGGCTTTGTGGGCTACGTGCTCATTAAAGTGGTTGGGCCAGGCAAAGGCATTTGGCTTACGGGGCTTTTGGGCGGGCTTGCGAGCAGTACCGCGCTTACGCTGAATCTTGCGGGGCGCAGCTGTGATAACGAACAGTATGCGGCGGATTTTACGCTAGGCATTGTGCTCAGTTGGTCGGTGATGTATGTGCGACTCTATTTGATTTGTGTGTTCTTGATGCCTACGCTTGCGTTGCCCCTCTTGGCGCCTCTGATTGTTCCTGTAGTGCCGGGACTTGGGTATGCGTTGTATTTGAAAATGCGTGAATCCAAAAATCATGTTCAAAAAACGACCGATTTCAACAACCCGTTCAAGCTTTTGCCTGCCATCAAGTTTGGTTTGGTGTTCACTGTAGTGATGTTCCTTGCGAATGCTGCTCGTGTTCATTTGGGCTCGGGTGCGCTTATTGCGTGCAGTTTCTTGGGCGGTGCTGCAGAAATGGATGCTGTGGCATTTTCACTCATTGATATGTGCCGAAAGGCAACTCTTGAAAATCACAGTTTGATTTTGGCGCTATTGTTTGCAAGCCTTGCGAACACGATTGCTAAAGGTGGAATTGTGTATTTCCTTGGTGCAAAATCTATGCGTCGCCCGATTGTTCCGGCCGTTGCGCTCATTTGCGGTGTGACTGTTGCCATGATTGGAATTTACTCGGTTGTATAAAAAAATAAAAATGAAGAATTAAAGATGAAGAATGAGAAGATGAATTTCGCGTTGACGATTGCAGGTTTTGATGGCTCTGCCGGTGCTGGTATTTTGGCTGATGTTAAGACGATGGCTCACTTTGGAGTTTATTGCGAAGCAGTATGTACGGCTTTGACTCAGCAGAATGAGGATGAGTTTGTTGCTCCTGGTTGGGTTATCTGGGAACGCATCGAAGCACAACTTGAAACGTTGTTTGAAAAAAGGACGTTCAAGTATGTAAAGATTGGACTTGTCGAAAAGGCTAAAGTCCTCAAGCGTATTGTAGAACTTATCCGTAAAAAATCTTCAGATGCTTACATAATTTGGGATCCGATTGCAAGTGCATCGGCGGGGTTCCATTTTTTGCGTTCTGCGGAGCGCGATGAATTTATGCCTGTGATGAAGCAGATTGATTTGGTCACACCGAACCAAGATGAATTTGGATTTTTAGGCTTGGAACAGGCTGCTGCACAGGGAAAATTTGAATTTGGTAAAGACTTTGCTGTGCTTTTGAAAGGCGGGCATTCAACGGGCTCTGATGCCATAGATACCTTGTGGGACAAGGATGGAAAACTGTACAAGTTTTCAAGCTCGCGACTCCCCGGCAAAGGGAAGCACGGCACGGGTTGTCATTTGTCGTCGGCAATTCTTGCAAACTTAGCTCTAGGAAAGGACTTGCCGACCGCCTGCCGAATCGCGAAGGATTACCTCACTGAGCTTTTGCAAAGTGGCGAAGGGCGACTGGCGAAAGACTTTTAAAAGGCCTTAAAAGGAAATTGTATGAAACAATCTTTAATTTGTTGTTCGTTGCTTGCTTTGCCATTGATGATTGCTGCCTGTGGCGATGAAAGTAGTTCTGCAACACGTCCTTTGGATGAATCGTCGTCTAGTGTAGCTCCGTTATCCAGCAGCAGTGCTGTGCAATCTTCGTCTTGCGAAGCTCTGAGCTTTGTGGACCCAGCAAGTGTCGTCAAAGGAAATTTTTCAGATTCTCGCGATGGAAAAACCTACAAAACGGTTGTCATCGGCTCCCAATTGTGGATGGCCGAAAACTTGAACTTCGAGACGGCGAATAGCTATTGTCATGAAGAAAAAGTAAGTAACTGTGAAAAATATGGTCGTTACTATACGTGGAATGCTGCAATGGAGGCTTGTCCCAGTGGTTGGCATTTGCCGACATGGGCTGAGTTCGATGTTTTGATTTCTGCTGTTGGTGGGGTAGAAGTTGCAGGAAATATGCTCAAGTCTGCAAGTGGATGGTATAACGATGACAATGGCTCGGATTCCTATGGCTTTTCAATACTTCCTGCTGGTGAACAAAGTGGTGGTGAAGGTCGCTTAGCGCATTTCTGGAGCTCTACTGAGTTCAGTGACTCTTATGCCTCTTATATGTCCTTCAGTAGTGATAAAAGCTATGTGTCTGTGTATAACAATAGCAAGGAAGAAAGAAAATACGTCCGTTGCGTAAAAGACTAATTTAGACGAAATAAATAAAGCCTCGCAAAAGCGAGGCTCTTTTAAGTTTTCTAAGCTCTGTCAACTAGAGCCAAAAGAGTTTTTTTACTCTTCTTCAACTGGGCGCTTGGACATCTGCTTGCGCTTGATCGGATCGAGTTCGGTCTTGCGGATGCGGAGCACTTCCGGCGTGACTTCGATGCATTCGTCTTCGTTGATGAAGGTGACGCATTCTTCCAAAGTCATGCGGCGGTACGGCGTGAGCTGGATCATGTCGTCAGCGGACTTCGAACGCATGTTGGTGAGGTGCTTGCCCTTCGTGACGTTCACGGTGATATCGACGTCGCGGTTGTGTTCGCCCACGATCATGCCCGGATAAACTTCTGCACCCGGACCGATGATGAGGTAGCCACGATCTTCGAGGTTGGAAAGAGCATAGCTTGCAGCTTCGCCCGGTTCCTTGGCGATGAGCACACCGTTGATACGAGACGGAATTTCGCCCTTGTATGGCTGGTATTCCTTGAAGAAGGACTGCGTCACAGCGTAACCCTTGGAGAGGGAGAGAAGCTTCGGACGGATTCCGATAAGGCCACGGGAGGGAACGATGAATTCGAGAGAAACGCGGTCGTTTTCGTCGGTGGTCATGTTGACCATTTCGCCCTTGCGCTGCTGGATTTCCTGGATGCAGGCGCCGCTGAATTCGTTCGGAACTTCGACCTTGAAGTCTTCGACCGGTTCCAAAAGCTTGCCGTTTTCGTCTTTCTGGAAAATCACCTGCGGAGAACCGATGGTGAATTCATAAAGTTCACGGCGCATGTTTTCGACGAGAATCGTCAAGTGCAAAATGCCACGGCCAGAAACCTTGAACGTAGATGCACCTTCGGCCTTTTCGACGAGAAGTGCCGGGTCAGCCATGTGAGCGCGTTCGAG
Source organism: uncultured Fibrobacter sp. (assembly GCA_947165045.1). Taxonomy (GTDB): domain Bacteria; phylum Fibrobacterota; class Fibrobacteria; order Fibrobacterales; family Fibrobacteraceae; genus Fibrobacter. Next base: position 42,925 of record CAMUYW010000012.1, read on the forward strand.
GCGTTCCTGGAGCTGGTTACCCGTCATGAACTTTCCACCATACTTGCCAGCGAGCGGCGAGGTGTTCACGGTGAAGAGCATGGAGATTGTCGGCGGGTCAATGTGAATACGCGGCAAGTGAACCGGATTGTTCGTAGAAGAAAGCGTATCACCGATATCGAAGTAGTCAAGACCTGCAATGAGGATGATTTCGCCCGGACCAGCTTCTTCAATTGGCTTCGGGGAGAGGCCTTCGTAGCGGAGGAGCTTCTGCGGACGGACGTTCTTGACAGTTCCGTCAGGGAATGCCTGAGCGTAGGTCTGGTTCGGTTTGAACACGCCCTGCTGCACGCGACCCACAGCCAAACGGCCGAGGAAGCTGGAGTATTCGAGGGATGCGATCTGGAGGAGCGGTTCTGCGTTCGGATCGCCCTTTGGAGCCGGGATGCGTTCGATAATCTTGTCCATCAAGATGCTGAAGTCGCCATCCGGATCTTCAAGTTCGGCGCGGCAAATGCCTTTACGGCCACTACCGAAAACTCTGTCGAAATCGAGCTGTTCTTCGGTAGCATCGAGTTCGCAGAACAAGTCAAAGACCTTGTCGAGGGCGAGGAGCGGGTTGCAGCCGTCGCGGTCGATCTTGTTCACGACGATGATCGGGGTAAGGCCGAGTTCCAAAGCCTTCTTCGTCACGAAACGGGTCTGAGCCATCGGTCCTTCGAATGCGTCAACGACCAGAAGAACGCCATCGACAGTTCCCAAAACGCGTTCCACCTGGCCACCGAAGTCGGCGTGCCCCGGGGTATCGACGATGTTCACGCGGTATCCCTTGTACATCACACTCGTGTTCTTGGAGAGGATGGTAATGCCACGTTCGCGTTCAAGGTTGTCGGAGTCCATCACGCGGTCCACGATTTCTTCACCTTCATGGAAGGTTCCGCACTGTTTGAGGAGCTGGTTCACCAGGGTTGTTTTACCGTGGTCAACGTGGGCGATGATGGCGACGTTTCTGATTTTTGATTGATCCATATTTTATCCACCGTTGGCGTTTAATTTCGGGCGCAAAGATAGAAAAATGAGTGAAAAATTGCAATATTTACACCTCGTATTCTATATTTAGTGACGTGAATTACCTTGCTTTGGATTACGGTGAACATCGAGTCGGGGTCGCTTTTGGCGATTCCGAGCTCAAGATGGCTTTTTCGAGAGAAACAATTGACCAGAAAACGACCAATCTGTTCGAGCGGTTGGATCAATTGGTGAGAATCAACAAGATTGACGAGTTTGTGGTCGGGATGCCGTACCACCCGGATGGCCGCAAAGACGGAAAGAATGTAGTGGTGGAGGCTTTCATCAAGGATTTGGCGCTCCGCTTCCCGGGAATGAAAATCCATACGCAGGACGAATCGTATTCGAGCGTGCAGGCGCAAGAGTTTACCTCGTACATGAGTAAAAAGAAAAAGCAGAAGAACAAGGCGATTATCGACCGCACCGCCGCCGCGATAATACTCCAGCGCTGGTTCGACGAAAACTAACCCTAAAACCTAATCCCTAAATTTTACTATATTTACAACATGGCAAAAGAATTAGATAATTTCGATGATGAAGAAATGGACGAAGCCAACGGTGCGATGCTTGATGCATTGAACGCCGAAGAAAACTTTGTTCCACAAGTCCGTGACTATAGCGATCGTCGCATCCTCATTTGGGAAGAAGACGATGTCCGCCGTGAAGCCTGCCTCGAAGTCCTTTCGGACTTGCTCGTGGGCGCTTATTTTAAGACGGTAAAGACCGAAGCGGAAGCTTTGCAGCAGCTCGAAGAAGACGACTGGGACACGTTTGTCGTGGACTTCTACACCGAAGGTGTTTCCGTGAGTGATTTCATCAAGCGCGTGAACAACTATCCGGGTTCTATCTTGGTGGCAATCGCCATGGCTCCGCTTACACTCCCCGAAGAACGTGAACCGGCCAAGGCCGAAAACTTGCGTCGCTTGTTCGATATCGAACGAGCCAGTTCCCAGATCCACGCTTAAACACGTTTCGCCATTAGCAAAGACGACCGCCCCAAAAAAGGACGGTCGCTTTTTTATACAAATGCTATACTTAGTTTTTTGCCAAGAGCCTCTGCTGCTTTGATTAATGTTGCTACTGTGAGCGACGCTTTGGGGTTTTCTAACCTTTGGTATGCTTGACGTGTAATCCCCATTTTGCGTGCGATAAAAGCTGCTGATTTACCGCGACGAGCCTCGAAAATGGTGTATGCAATTGCGAGACGGTCGTCGACATGAATAGCCTCTAATCCTTTGCTTGGTTCTGCTTTTGTCCTTGCAACAGGAAGAGGGTCTTTTCTTTCGAGCATGCAGAAAAGAACACCGTCAAGTGCGTCTTTTGCCATATTTCGGGCTTCATCGATTGTGTCTGCGAATGTGTTTGCTCCGGGAACATCTGGAAAAGTTACGCTGTAAGATTCTCCGTCTTTATAGATTTTTGCGGTATATTGCATGCTTGATTCCTTTTTTGTCTTACGTTTCATTTCAGCCCCGCGTCTTTGAGTATCTTGTTTAACGTTCCTATGGGGATGTCCTTTGTGTGATAAGGGACAGATATAGGAGGAAATCCGTTCTTTACGTAAATTCTATGCGATGAGGCTGGGGTTCGTTTTTCTTTAAAACCATTCTTTTTTAGTAGTTTAATGAGGTCTTTTGCTTTCATATATAGTGTAATTAATTTTATTGACGTTGTCAATATTTCTGTTTGCGACGAATACGCAAATACGACCGCCCCAAAAAAGGACGGTCGCTTTTTTATTAGAGCTTAATTCCCGCAGTCGGAAATCATGCCCGGAGTGGGCGTGTCCGTGCACCAGGAATCAGGTTCTGCGCGCTTGTTCCACAGTCCAATGTTCAGTTGAGTACTCTTGCGGACTGCAGCTGACGAAGAACCGATGGGGAGCGGTGAGATGTGGAGCGTATCCGATTTGCCGTAGTAGAGCGAGTCGAGGACTGCCCCATTGCACTGCAGTACAATTGATCCGGAGCTTTTGCCGAATTGTGGCATGCTTTCGGCATACTTGTAGATGCCTGCAATGTTGGCCGTTTCGCGGTCTCCGACAACGAGAACTGCATTGGGCGGAAGTGCGACCGGAGTGATTTCTGTAGAACCGCTCACATTGGACGTCTTTCCGAGTGTGCATTTGTCCAAAACGAGAGTGTCCGTGCTGCCGTTGTAGAATTCGACGAAGGAGTATTGCGTAGAATCCTTGGGCTGCACAAAGAACTCGCTTATAACGATGTCATTTGTGGCAGGCGCGCGTTTCATTGCGGGGAGCTTGAGTGACACTTGTAAATTGACATCTTTTGCGATTTCAATGGCAAGCGCTATTTTGCTGCGAAGCGATTCAATTTGGAAACTCGGTATAGGAGCGTTCTCGTCGAGAGTGAAATCGTCTTCCATGCTGAAAATGGTCTTCCCGTTTTCGTCTTGCATGGAGAGGGTGATATGGTACTCACGGTCCAGCTTGAGGTCGTCGCTTGTAAATGTGACGTTCTCCGAATCGAACTCCATGGGGTAGGTGAACGTTTCTCCATTGCTCGTGAGTTTCATTTCGCCTTTCTTGATTCCTGCCGGATTTCCAAAGCCGATTGGTACTTTTACATAAACGAAACCGACTAGTGCGTGCATGGGTATTTTCAAGTTGACTGCGGAGCCTGCTTCGAGCGCAGTTGTGACTTCGCCCTCTTGCATTAGTGCTCCGTTGGCGTAGAGCCTTGCTTTGAATACCCATTCTTCGCCAGGGAAAAGGTCTAGATTAAAGGACTTTTTCTCGATGGAATGGACAAAGTGGAGTGTATCCGTGCCATAGCAGTCCAGTACAAGGCTGTCAAGCAATGGTGTTTCCGTGTAGTCTACGCTTAGCGCGACGTTTGCTTCGGATCCAATCTGAATAGATTGGATTGATGCATCGCTATGAGATGAATCGCTCGAACAATTCCAAAGCGCGATAGCGGTGAGTGTGGTTACTGCGCAATTGTAGACGTGTTTTTTGAATGTAGGACTCATATAACCTCCTGTTTGTTGAATGGTCCTACTTATTTAACACGCTTTTTTGAGCCGTTTGTCCTAAAATTTTTTTTGAAAAAATGATTTTTTTTAAAGATGTAGCTTGCTTTTCCCGTTTTCGATTCGGTTGCCTTGGAGCTTGGCGGCGCAGGATTTGTCTTGCCGGAGGATCTTCACAAGAGCGCTCGGGGAAAGTCCGAATGCAGCAGCGGCGGCTTTAGTGTCGCCATTTTTGGTCGCCATGATGTCAAAAACATGGGCAACAAATAGCGGAAACTGCGGATTGCTCGGCTGAATATGCCCATTGCTGCCCGGAAATTTCATTTCGACTGCTGGCGGTTCTTCGCGCACGTTCAACGCGAGCGCCATTTGCATGCGATGAAGCGCGTGAATTTTGTTTTCTTTAGCACTTCTGCTTTCGGAAGACTTTATTTCTAAATTATATTGTTGTAATGTAAGATGGACGCCGGTATTGGTTTTGTTTCTATGCTGACCGCCGGGGCCACTGCCTTGATATCCTTTCAAGGAACAGGCTCGTAAAAGTTCATCAAGGTTCATTTTTAGGTAGGTATCGCGATGCATATACTGAAAAATAAAATAGTTCTTGCTCTTTTGGTAAGCGTATTTGCTTTTGTGGCGGGTTGTGCCGGCACCTCGAAGGATTCATCTGCGGTCGGTGAAGCAACGGAAACGGCTGCAGTCCGTGATGCCAAGGTGAAAGCTCAGGAAGAGGATAAGCTCTCGATGCTTGAAGAAATGTATGATCTATTCAAGGGCTCGGTCAAGAATCATGCTCCTTCGGATGTTTTGCTCGGCTTTTTGACAGATTCATCGGAGTATTGGCTCGATACGCTCGAAAGTCATGCCAAAAGTTACGATGCTGCCGCTATAGATACATGCCAGTTCTATGAAGCGTATGCCATTGTGCTTTATCGCCTTTATGAACGCGAACACCTTTGGGAAGTCTCTGATTATCGCATGCTTTACTTGCTCTTGTATGGCACGGAGTTCCTTGATTTGGTGAATCGCGTGAACATGGGTCCGTTCGAAGTCAAGAACGATCGAGGAAGCGTTGGCCTGGCGAGCAGTCCGAAGGTGCCAATTATGCTTTTTGATTGGGACGATACGAAGTGGAAACTTAACCTTATTGAAACCTTGCCTTTGATTACGAAGGGGATCGAAGCGACTGCTGTAAAGAAAAATTGGACGGGTGCAAAGCTTGCTCTTTACTGGCTCGACAAAAAGTACCATCTGCAGTATTCCCGCCTTGACGAATCGCTTTTTGAACCGATTGGATTTTAACGGATAATAAGGTATAGAGTTTATGCGTAAACTTCTTGCGACTTGCGCAATTGTTCTTGTTTCTGTAGTCATGGCTGTAGCTGCTCCTGCAACATCGAAGTCGGCAGCCTCTAATAAAACGGTCAAATCGGCAGCATCTAAAATTTATGGTGCTGTTGAAGCGAAGGATGGATTTGTAGGTGGGCGCCTCTTTGATGTTCTGGATTCTGTCGGTGGAACGGGAACATGGATGGAATGGGACGTGAATGGCGTTCGCGATCCTTCTTTGATGAATATTCTGGATCCGTTATTGAATTCTACGAATAAGCCTAAAATGATTTGGGCCATCATAGAACGTGAAAAGCCTTTGCTTGCCGTACTTTTACCGAAGGGACTAGGTGAAGTACTCGTATTTTACGAACTTGGTGTGTTCGATGCTAAGCCTGTGGCATTGAAGTTGAATAGTGTTCTTACGCCTGATGTCGTATTTAGGGATTACAAACAAGTTTCTGAAAATCAATTTGTGCACTTGGACCGTTCGAACTTGAAAATTACTGCATCGGACAAGTTAATTCGTTTCAGTTACGATAATCCCGACAAAACTCCGCTTCGATATGACTTGGATTTTGCAAAGAAAACTATTGTTGAAAAGCATGCCGAAGTGAACGATTACCTCGGTTTCTTGAAATATGAATATTCCTTGATGCTTCGTGCTTTTGTTCAGTCGACACGTGGCATTTTTAACTGGCAGCCTTGGCATTGGTATATGGACAAATGGAATTCCAAGTACATGGTTACGCCCAAGGATATCGAGATGATTCTTTCAAAAGGAGTGCCTCCCGAATACATAACCGTCTTTAAGGCTAAAGCATCGGGTGGCGAGGTTGTCGAAATGCGTACAACGGGGAATGGATTCCTCGAAATGGTCGTTACAAGACCTTAGTGTTACATCTAAATGGTGATAGTTTTTCTATTTTAAAATTCGTGAAATCTATCATCAAAAAATTTCAGATTCTTCTAGTTGCTTGCGCAACGGTTTCTAGCTTGGCATCTTCTGTAGTGGAAGATTCCAAGAATCGTTTTATTTTAGACGACGAAGTCATGGATTCGTCGAAAAAATCATGTGAAGACGGCTCGGGGATGCGCTTTGCTCCTGAAAACGCGTTTTACGTGGATTCCGGCTATGTACCCGTCCGTCATTATCGAGTGGCAATTCCGTCCAATACGAAGCCTTCGGTCTCGGTGGTAAACAACAAGCTCCTATCGCTTGATGCTTCGCCCTGCAAGTCGACTCCGGTCAAGATTTCGTCTGTCGATGTCTCGAGTCCGTTCCTCAAGGATAACTTGTGGATGGTCGATGTGCTTGTGCCGCTTTACGTAAAGCAAGGTGGTTCTGTTGCGTTACGCAAAAATTTCCGCTTGACGGTTGATTTTGGTTCTGCAAAAGCCGCTGGCCGAAATCCTGGTGCTCGTGCGCTCATGTTTGTTGAAAATGCTGTGGCTGCGGCTCAGTTTGGTGTATCCTCTAATCCATCGGCTCTGCGTAAAGATGCTAGTTCTGATTATGATGACATTGTTCAACTTGCCGAACTGGTTGTGGGCGATGAAAACATGGCGACCTTCAGCGAAGACGGTCTTTTTGCGGTAGGCTTCAATGCTATTCGCAATTCGCTTTTGAAGATTTCTCGTCAAAATGATTTGGATGCAATTCCAGTCGAAAAAATTTGCGTATATGGTGCTACGCCGGATACGCTCTCTGATATGGGACCTGGAACAGACCTCCGCAAACCTAATAAGATGTTTGAACTGCCTATTAAAGTTGATGACCGTAATTCTAACGGGATCTTTGATGAAGGCGACTCTCTCTATTTTGTGGGGTACGGAAACGCTTTCTGGAAACGAGTCGACATGGAGCCGGTTGATGCACCCAAGACGAATATGGGCTATTTCCATTCCTATTCGCCGTATTCCTATTACCAGCATTTTGTTTTTGGCTACAAGCAAGTGGGCAGCGGTCTCCGCCTAGAAACTCTCGAATCGCCGAAGTCTTCTGCAAAAAGCATTGATTGGTTAAGGTATGTGCGTGCAGAACGAGATGAACTCTTGCGTGATGCTTATTTTGGTAGGGAATGGGAATCGTCAACGGGTAAGGAATATTTTTGGAAATGGCGCGGCGCTGGTGATTCTCTTGCTTTATCTGCTAGCGATTTGGAATTCAAGGCTACGACCAGTAATTTGCCGGGACTTGTTTCTGGCGGTAAAGGCTTTGTCTCGGTTTCGTTCTTTCCGTTGCGCTCGGAAAATTCCAGCACGTTATTTTCGGATAGTAGCTATTCCAAGCGAATGGTCCCCATATGCTTTAGATTGAGCGTGAATGGTACGGAATATTCAAAGGTAAAGGGCGAAGAATTATACTGGAAAGATGGCGATTTATTGCCGGGCGGAAATTTTGGTGTCCCGACAAAAGCATTAAAAGCCTCGGACAACAAATATGAACTGACCGTTCTCGACAACTCATTCCAAAACGATCGCTTTGACGGTTATTCCGTGGCATACCAGTGGGATCCATCTACTGTGACTATTGATTCGTCGGAGTGGATGTTGCCTGGATTTGCAACGGGCGTTGTCCGTATTCCTGTGGGGAAAAATTCTGACTTACGTTTGATGAAATTTAAGAATTTCGTACCGGTTGGACTTTTGAAAATTACGGATGGAGTTGCTGTTGATAGCATTGGAAATGACGATGACATTCGCTATTTGCTGTATCGCGGTAGTGACCGTCGTAAAGCCATTAGTGTAAAGGGAATCCCTGAAACCTCGAATAATGTGGTTAAGAAACTGGCTAAAATTTCTTCGAAGACAGAGTATCTCATTATTGCTCCGGAAGCTTTTTTGAAGCCTGCTGAGGAATTAGCAGTATTCCGTTCAAGTGATTCATCTGCATCGAAACTTGTGACGGCGGTTGTCTCTGCAGAAAATATTTATAGGCACTATACAGGCGGTGCTTTATCTCCGATCGCGATTAGAAACTATATCGCTTATGCTCGTTCTGTTTGCCCAGATTTGCGCTTTGTCTTACTTGCAGGGTCTGGCCATTATGACTACCGCGGTACAAAGTACGGGGTGAACTATATGCCTCCGTTCGAAAAAGAAGCTGCTGTGACGGAAGACTTTTTCGGGGTTCTTGATTCCGGTGAAGTTGTTCGTAGCGGCAAGGTGTATGATGTCGATTTGGCTGTCGGGCGCCTGCCTGTATCTTCTGTACAAGAATTTGAAAACTATATCGAAAAGGCTAGGGATTATGATCAAGTTCAAAGATTCGATCATAGCGAATGGAGGTCTACATTATTGCTGGCGGCCGATGATGCATACAATGGAACTTCGCCCGACCCGATGGACCACACGATTTATCAGGAAAACTTGGCAAGGTTGATTGATACAACGGCGGATTCTTTGGGCTATAGAATGAATATGAAGAAGGTTTACCTTCTGGATTACGAGGCCGATGCTGCAGGGCAAAAGTTGGAAGCCGCCAATGATTTCTTGAATATTTTGAACCAGGGTGCATTGATGACCATGTATTACGGACATGGTTCCAAGGTCGCTTGGGCTTCGGAAGGCTTGATGAAGCTTTCTTACCTTTCAAGGCTGTCGAACAAGAAACGATACACTGTGTTGAACTCGTTCTCTTGCACTGTGGGACGTTTTGATGAAGGCAATTCCAGGTCCATGACGGAAGCTGTTGTTCTTTTGCCTAATGCTGGTGCAATTGCTGCTATTGGCGCAGCTCGCGAAACGTATGCGAACCCCAATGAAATCTTTGCTAAAAACTTTATTAGCCGAGCCCTGTTGAAAAATGGAAATTATATCGGTCTTGCCTATATGCAGGCAAAGGATAACATATTCCTGCATAATAGGTCTGTCCCGACATACACCAGCAATGTGTACAATTCAGAACACTATGTCTTGATGGGTGAACCTGTGATTCGTATGCCGCAGGCCGATTTGAAGGTTTCTTTAGACGCTTCGATTGGTTCCATCAAGGCTCTTGACAAAGTGAAGTTGTCCGGAAAAGTATCAGGAATGTCTTCTGGAAATATAGCCTTGACACTTCGCGAAGGCCGCTATACCAAGCGTCTTGATATGATTACGACATCTAATTATGCCGATGTCCAGTATGATGGCCCGCTAATTTATTCCGAAGTTGTGCCTGTTGTTAACGGCCGTTTTGAAACTGAATTTGTGACTCCGAAAAAATTGAATATTGGCGATTCTCTTGCGGAATTCCGTGCATGGGCTTATTCTTCGGACAAAATCGCTGTAGGTCGCTTTTTTGAGAAGAATATCAAAATTTCAGGCGTTTCGAACTATGCGGATTCATTGAATGATAAGACTCCGCCGACTATTAAAATCCAGTTGTGCAATTCGGGTGAAATGACATCCTTTGTCGACAATCAGCATGTCAAACTCCAGACTCCGGCATGCTTGCAGGTTGTTGTTGAAGATGAAACGGCGTTGGATTACCGTGAACAGGCTGATGAAGGTATTACGTTTGAAATGTATGGACTTGAAAATCCCTATCATCCGTCTCCGTTTTTGGAACAGTCTTCTAAACGCGCTGTAGCTCGCAAGTCCTTGACAACGGAATCGTACCCTCCAGGAAATTATACGTTCTTGGTCCGTGCTATGGATGTCTTGGGTAATGTTTCTTCAAAGACCGTACAAGTTGAAATTACGGAAAAATTGCAGGCAGGACTTTCCGATGTATTCAACGTGCCGAACCCAATGGGCAAGAAGGGCACGACGTTCTATTTCAAGAACCTTTCGTCTGATTTGGATCCTGATGTAACCATCTTTATCTACAATCAGCATGGTAGGCTTGTTAAGGTGATTAAGAATGCTAAATCTGGCGAAACGCATTGGGATGGTTGCGATAACTTCGGGCGTAAACTTGCTAATGGATTGTACCACTATGTTGTCCGTAGCAAAACCAAGGTTACGGATTCTTACAGCTCTTCGGATTCAAAAACGAAAACAATAAATCAAACTTGGACTAAAAAACAAAAACTGTTGATATCGAGGTAAATAATGGAATTACGTGAAAAACCGGGCAAGGTGCAAAAGCTTTTGGAGCTTTCTCTCCGATTCCGCCTGATTTTTGTGGTTTTGATGGTTGGCTTTTCTGTGGCGTTCTTGGCTACGGGCTGGCAACAAATGGGTTCGCTCCCTTTGGGTGCTTCTGAAGCTCTTGGTATGTGGGTAGCCGCATTTACGAATGTCGCCTCGGCATGGAATTCTGCACAGTACATCATTGTTGCAGGACTTTCCATGATTGTTCTTTATTTTGTCTTTGGCGGATGGCGTGGCGGCGTTGGTGGCTTGCTTTCTCTTGTGGCCTTTGTCGGGGCGCTTTTTGCCTTGGGCGGTGACGAGGATATGCTTGTTATTTTCTTTGCCGTGTTTGCGGGCATTGCTCTATTGCTTGTGTTTTTTGCTAAGTGGAGCGTTGCTTGTGCGCTGTTCCCGTTTGCTCTTTCGTGGCTTTTGCTTACGGGATTTGTGAGCTGGTTCCCGATGATGATTGGAAAGGCCTGGCTCATGTGGGCTGTTCTGAGTGCAATCGCTTTTTCGGGCGTTGTGGCGTGCGCATTGGCTGCCGGCAAGGAACTCGGAGAAGGGGCTCCGCAGGCGGGTGCGCTTGTGAAGGCGGGCAAGAAGATGCTTGCTCCGGTCTTGATTGCTTCGCTCTTGGCGATTTCGGCTCTTGTGGTCGATATGAGCGTTGTCGTGGACTGGAGAAGAATTGGTTGCGCTGCGATTCTCTGGGTGGCTTTCAACGTGTGGTTCTTCGGCTTTACTTTCGGGACTATGTCTTTTGCTCCGTGGGAACGCATCCGTTCCGGTTCCCGCCGCGTTAAAATGAGCGACAAGAAAAAGAGTTCATCGAAAAAGAAAAAATAATTCAAAAAGCGTCTCGGGCTGTTTGCCCGGGACGCTTGTTGTTGGAGTGTGGATGTTTTATTCTTTCTGTTCTTAATTTTAGATTTCTTTAACGCAAAAAGCCTTACTTTCGTAAGGCTTTTTATGGATAAAAAATCCATGTTGAGAAATTGTGTTGAGAATTTCGTGCGCTTATGAATGTGGCGTTAGGCCACATTCATCGACTGCTCGCGGATACACTCGATTTCGTTCTTGAGCTCGATGGCGAGGGCGGCGATGTCGGCGTTCTGGCACTTGGTGCCGAGCGTATTTGCTTCGCGGCCCATTTCCTGCAGGATAAACCCGAGGTTCTTGCCCTGAGCGCCGCCCTTGGCGAGCGCATCGAGGAACAGCTTGTTGTGGCTGCGGAAACGCGTGATTTCTTCGTGAATGTCGAGCTTGTCTGCCATGATGCAGGCTTCTTGCAACAGGCGAACTTCGTCGATTTCGGAATCCTTCATGAGCGTGTTAATGCGTTCGCGGAACTTCGTTTTCCACGTTTCAATGCGCTGAGGATCGAGCACTTCGACTTTGTCGATGACTTCGTTCAGGTGGATTACGCGGCGGGTGAGGTCCACGGCGAGGTTGGCGCCTTCTTTTTCGCGCATGGCAATCACGCCGTCCAAAGCCTTGTCTAGTTCGGTCTTCAAGTGCTTTTCCCAGACTTCGTTGTCGTCGTTTCCGTCAGTGAACTGCAAAACTTCTGGAATGGCGAGCACATGTTCGAGCTTGATATCGCCGGCGATGCCATATTTTTTTTGCATGGCCTTTGTAATTTCGACGAACTTGGAAACGGCGGCTTCGTTGTAGCAAACCGGAATGTTCCCGACGTTGCCTGCACCAAGCGTAATCGAAAAGTTCACGGAACCGCGAACCAGCTTGTCTTTGATTTGTGCTTTGAAGTCATTTTCAAGGTATGCAAAATTCTTCGGGATCTTGCTCGAAATCTCAAGAAAACGGCTGTTCACGCTGCGGACTTCGATAACGCAACTGACTCCGTTCAATGTGGATTCGCTTTTGCCGAATCCGGTCATAGAAATAATAGACATGTTACAATTATAATAAAAAAAGAGGGTTGAATCATTTCGTTCTTGGATATGAGGTGCTTGATATGCATAATTTGAATTTTTATAAAAATGAATGATAAATAATGTTCGTTTCTGTATTTCTGTTTCGTAAAAATTGTCGTGATTCATGAGATGTTATATTTTTCTCATTTAAATGATAATTTGTATTCATTTGTTTAATTTGGATGTATATTGTTAATCTGTAAGAAATTAATCTTACAAAGTAATGAAGGAGTAGATTAAATGCTTAAAAGATTCATCCCCTTGCTTTTCCCGATTGGCATGATTGCCTGTTCTCAGGATTCTGGTATTGAACAGGTGTCTGGAGGTTCTGCCTCTGTTGCCAAAGCGGAATCGCTAGAACCTTTGCCATTCTTTATCTTTGGCGAAGATGGATCTCGTTTTAATAAAGATGCTGAAAGCGGTGCACTGCTGAAAAAAGAACTGAATCGCTCTAAGCTGGTTGTTGCCAACGAAGAAGCCTTTGATTCTTTGCGAGTTGAATATCGATCTCTTGCGGAAAATATGGAAGGCTTTGAATATCCGGCAAATTATTTCTGCCAAAACGAACTGCTTGCTATCAATACGGATTATAGCGAAGTTGTGACGGAAGATGGAAAAGTCCTTTTGAATGATGCTTTGTTGCTCGAAGGATGCGTGGATATTTCTAAGGACGATAATGAAACATCGTTAAAGAAAACGACAACGTTTACAGATTATCCTCAGACTAGAACATATACGAAGTTCCCGGTTAGAGTTTTTGGTGAATCTTACGCCGCTCCGTTCCGTAAACCGAGCCCGAATACAGGTTACCAGTATAAGGGTATCTCTGCTTTGAGTGTTTACGTTTATGTAAGCGGTTCCGGCTATGTTCCGTATAAGCCTAGCTATGCTAAAGTGATTAGCGTTCCGTTCAGAATAGCCTCTTGCAGTGGCACGGGTTCTGCTTTTGCGTGCGAACATCGTAAGGGTGAAGCTGTCATGACTTCTTCCGGTTATGCTGAACACTGTGATGGAAATATCTCATGGACTTATGATGATATGGTTGGCGTTGTAGGTAAGCATGTCGTCATTAGCGGACAGGATACGATTACGTTTAGAACTTCTTACAACGTAACGGAGTCCTTGGCATCTCGAGTCTATAGCAGATATCTGTACTATAGCTTCTAATCAAACGATTGCTTGTAGAAGTAAAAAAAAACTTTCCCTTTTAGGGAAAGCTTTTTGTAATTACTTTTTGCTGATTGTCGCGATGACATGCTCGGCGCCGAAGTTCGGGAGCCCAATGGCGGTCAGGAACTTGCTTATCTTGTGTTCATTCTGGAAGTGCAAGTTTTCAATCTTGAATCCTTCCTTGCGGCACAACGTGTAGAAGTCCTTGAGCGTAAGCACGCGAATGTTCGGCGTGTCGTACCATTCGTAGGGGAGTTCCTTTGAAATCGGCATGCGACCGTGAAGCATGAGGCTTCCGCGGGCTGACCAGTGGCCAAAATTCGGGAACGTCACGATGACTTGCTTTGCAACGCGCAAAAGCTCGTTCAAGAGCGCAACCGGGTCACGGATTTCTTGAATCGTGCGGTTGATGATCGCGTAATCGAAACTTCCGTCCTTGATGTCCTTGAGGCCGCTTTCGTCGAGATCGCGCTGGATCACTTGTACGTCGTTTTCAAGGCAATCGAGGATTCCCTTGATGTTCTTTTCGATGCCGAATCCAGTAACTTTCTTCTTTTGGATAAGGTAATCGAGTAAGTCGCCGCTGCCGCAACCGAGGTCGAGCACATGGCTCCCTTCCTTTACGAGTTTTCCGATAAGGTTGAAATCGTTCTGGTTGTGGAAGACTGGAATTGCCTGTGTTCCGTTTTCCGGAATGATTTTGGAATCGAGGAAGCGTCCCACTGCCTTGCCGAGTTCGCCAACTTCAATCAAGAATCCGTCATGACCGAATTGCGTGTCGAGTTCGAGGCTTGTGACTGATTTGCCATCGTTCAAGAGGGCACTTGTGATGCGGCGGCTTTCGTGCGGCGGGAAGAGCCAGTCGGTCGAAAGGTTCACGTTCAAGACGTCGGCCTTGATGTTCTTGAAGGCGTTCTCGATAGAACCGTTTTCGGTTTCGAGGTCGAATGCATCCGTGGCGTGTGCGATGTGCAAATAGCTGTTTGCATCAAAGCGGTCCACAAACTTTGTTCCCTGGTATCGCAAGTAGCTTTCGATGGGGAGGTGCAGGTCGAACGGCGTTGTATAAGTGACGGCGTGGTTCCTGTTCTCTTGATCCTGGGCGCGCTTGAACTTCTTCTCCATGCCGACGGCAGAGAGGTACGTGATGTGTGCGAGTTTGCGGGCATTCGCAAGGCCGATATCCGGACGAGTCATGCCTTCGTCGTAGTAATCGCCACCGTGGAAGTTCGGGTCTTGCGTAATTACGTCGCGGGCGACAACTTCAAAGCCGAGAGCCTGGCTTGAAAAGCGCGGAGAACTTGCGATGATGATAATGCGCTTTACTTGTTCGGGATAGTAGATGGCCCACTTCATGGCCTGGAAACCACCCATGGACCCACCAATCACGCTGTAGAATTCCTTGATGCCAAGAGCGTTGGCGAGTTCCTTTTGCGCATGCACCATATCTCCTATCGTTATGGTAGGGAATGTGCTGCCGTAAGGTTTGCCTGTGCGTGGGTTGATGGTTGCTGGGCCTGTGGAGCCTTTGCATCCGCCAAGGATGTTGCTGCAAACGACAAAGAATCTGTCTGTATCGATAGCCTTGCCGGGGCCGATGAGTTCATCCCACCAGCCGGGTTTCTTGTCATTTTCGGTGTACCAGCCGGCCGCGTGCGCGTCGGCGGTCAACGGCGAACAAACCCACACGGCGTTATCGCCGGCGTCGTTCAGCGCACCATACGTCTCGTAACGGATGGTCAACGCGGGGAGCGTCTTTCCGCTCTCCAACAAAAAGCCTTGGTCGCCATAATCTTTATAAAAATCCTTCGGGACAACGGGACCAAACGATTTATGCAAATATTCACTCATATGCATAAATATAAAAATAAAGCGAAATTTAGGCAATTCGCCTTATGATATTTTAAGAGTATATAGAGTGTTTGTTTTTAGAAATTTTTTGTATAAATCAAATTCAACGAGGCTTTTGCACCGAGTGATTCCTTGAATTTGAATAACGGCAAGTTCAGGTAGTCTCCATTTTTGTCATTGGAGGTTCCCCATGAGAATTTTGTGAATCCTTCTTTTGCCGCTTCACGCATGATGTTTATGTACATTGCTGTTGTTGGCTGGAATTCACGGATTTCATCGTTCGGGGCAATGTATTGCGCATGGCGTACGTTAACATTTGCGAAGTCGAACATCATCATTCCGGCAACGTAGATGTCCTTCATCCACAAGGCGCGGAAGCGGATTTCGTTTGCAATTCGGTTGTGCCGCAAATCTAAAAGTTCTTCTAGTGTATGGACTGGTTTTGCTTTGTGTTTTGCTTTCGAAATGCAGAGGTGCTTGTAAAATTCCGGCATTTCCTCGTCGGTCATGTCGCGCAGTTCGAGATTGTAGGGAATGGACTTGCGGAATACAGAACGGCAAGTTTTTTCGCATTTTTCAAGAGGGTCTTTCCCGGGTTCGAGAGTGCATACTGCACTAAGTTCGCTTTGTCTTTTGTACCCGCAGTGGTCGAATACGTACTCTAAAAGCGATGTAGAATCCAGCGAGAAAAGGCTTGATGTTGGACGGATCTTGATGCTTTTGCAGATGCTCTTTAGGTAGTTCTCTGCGCAATCGACGATGTTCAAGACTCGTTCTGCTGTATAAAAATTCTTCGAAATGATGGGTCCACCGAAGGTGGATCCTTGATGCGAAATCCACTTGCCGGTATTCGTGTGGTTCCCGGGGAAGGCCGCGATGATTGTCCCGCTTGATTCAATGAGGAATGAAGCGTCTTCGAACCTGTCTTTGGGGTGGTAGTTCAGGAATCTGCGCGTTTGCAGGAACGTGCCATTCATGGATTCGTTCAACACAAATTTGTCCCAACGTTTTTCTAATTGCGGATTATATGGCAAAATCTCGAACATGCCGTAAAAATAAAAAAAAATGTATATTAGCGGTATCTTATGCCGAATATTGATGGGTTTGTAGGAATAGCCAATGAACTTGATATCCAAAGTTTTTCGAAAAATTTATGCAAGATGGCGCGTTTTCTTTTATAACATGCTTTCTATGGCGAAAGTTCAAGGAAAGGCGAAGTTCGTGTCGCCGGTTCTTGTCGAAGGTTTGGGCAAAGTTTCTGTTGCTGCGGGGGTGGAGTTCGGTTTTCAATCGGATTTGAATTTTTGGAACAGCTACATATTCTTGAATCCTAAAAATGCAGATTCTTCGATTTCTATTGGCGAGAATACCATCGTTTGCAATAATTTTTCTGCGGTTTCCGAAGGGCCTGGAATACAAATTGGCGCAAATGTGCTGATCGGCAGTTCTGTTTGTATTTACGACAGTGATTTCCACGAAATCGACCCTGCGCATAGGCTTGACGGGGTTCCGAAAATGGGAAAGGTCGTGATTGAGGATAACGTGTGGATTGGCGATCGGGTGACTATTTTGAAAGGTTCCCGAATTGGCAAGAATTCAGTGGTGGCTGCGGAGGCCGTTGTTTCTGGGGAATTTCCTTCCAATGTGGTGATTGGCGGTGTTCCTGCAAAAGTTATTCGCGAAATCAGTTCCAAATTGTAAATTTTTTCGGTCGAATATTGACCATGTTTTGACGATATAGTTTTTTGTAACTTGTTATCTGTTATATAATTACGTTTTTTATTATTTCGAAGACTGTCAAAATTTGAAATTTACAAACCTTTTTTCATGGTACAGATAATACGATTGTGTATGTTTTTTTGAAGTTTTAGTTGTATCAAAATAATCATTCATTGTTATATTTCTCTAAACTCGTGGGTCTTAAACGATCCATATCCGTTTTTTTAACTCAAAGGAAAAAAATGAAACGTCTCTCTCTCATTGGTATGGCTATTTTGGTCTCCAGCCTCGTTGCTTGCAATCAAGCTTCCGCTGGCGGTTCGTTCAACCAGCAGGCCCGCTTGGACAGCCTTGAAAAGGATTTCAAGCAGGTCAAGGAAGAATTTGAGATCATCAAGTATGCTCTCGACAAGCGCGGAATCTCTCTTGAACAGGCTCGTGCCGAAATGGAAGCCGATAACAAGGTCTGGGACATTCCTGATGAAGATAGCCCGGTATTTGGTAACGCCAAGAGCCCGAAGCTCACGATTGTCGAATTCACCGAATTCCAGTGCCCGTACTGCTCTCGTATCGCTCCGGTGATGCAGGAACTCAACAAGAAGTACCCGAACGAAATCAAGTTTGTGTACAAGCACTTCCCGCTTAGCTTCCACTCCAATGCAAAGGCTGCAGCAGCTGCTTCTATCGCAGCTCACAAGCAGGGCAAGTTCTGGGAATTCCGCTACGCTCTCGCTCCGCATAGCCGCGAACTCTCCGATTCTACTTACCTTGCCGTAGCAAAGGAAATTGGCCTCAACATTGATCAGTTCAAGAAGGACATGGTTCTCGATTCCGCTATGAATGCTCGCATCGACAAGGACTTCCAGTTGGGTGTTAAGGTCGGCGTTCAGGGCACTCCGAACTTCTACATCAACGGCAAGCGCCAAGACCGCTTCAGCCCGGATCTCGTAGAAAAGCTCCTCAAGGAATCCAAGTAAAAACGTTTTCACGCGTGCACGCTAAAAATCACAGCGTGTGCGCTTTTTCTTTTTTAGGTTTGTAATTTAAAATCAAAAAAACAACAAAAGGATGCACATTATGATTAAGCAATCATTGAAAGTTGCCTCGC
>CAMUYW010000013.1 GCA_947165045.1 uncultured Fibrobacter sp.
CTCTTTTTGTTGCGGGCTCGGCGTTTACCGTTGGCCCTTTTGTTTTACACCCTACCTTAAGCGAAAGCCGTGCCAACTTTTTTAAAAAGCGTGCTTCGCGCAGAAATTTTTTTGAAAATTTTTGCCTGCCGCTCGAAAAATGCCGAAATTCGCTCAAAAACAGCAATTTTGGGTGGGGTTAAATGTGAAAAATCTCGGGCAAAGGCTGTTTTTTGCGGATTGCTAGGCGCAGTATTTCATCGCGAAACGGCTGGTGTTTCGCGTGTGAAACGTTCGATGGATCAAATTGAAATGGGGGGAGATTACTCTTCCATTGCCTTGCGCAAGTCTTCTTCCGAAGGCAGTACCTTGCGAACATCTTCGGCAGATTTGTAAATGGCTACCCCCATCGGATTATCGTAACCTTGTATGAGGAATTCCACAAAAGTCTTATCCGCTTCCTTGCAAAGTACAATACCGATACTTGGATTCTCAAAAGGCTTTTTGACTTCGCTATCAAGGATGCGCAGGTAAGCGCTTAGTTGTCCGAGATAAGCCGGCTTGAAAGCCCCCTGTTTCAATTCGACGGCAACAAGAGCCGTCAATTCCCGGTTGTAGAAAAGTAAATCAGGATATTCGTCATGCCCGAACTTTTCCAGATGGTACTGATTGCCGACAAATGCGAAGTCACGTCCGAAGGTCATGATGAAGTTCTTGACATTATTGACGATAGCTTTTTCGACGACTCGTTCGTCAATATCAGCCTTGTCGCGAACGCCCAATTCCTCGACATTGATAAAATCGAGCAGATATTCGTCCTTGAACATTCCGATAGCCTGCAAAGCATTCTTTGAGCTGTTCATCGTGTTTGTAAAGTTATTAGGCAATTTTCCTTGATGGTGGAAAAGATCCGATTTGAGCATATCGCGGAGCTTGTTTTTGTCCCAATGATTGACGAATGTCTGGTGGATGTAGAAGAGGCGTTCTTGCAGGTCTTTTGATTTGGTAATTATTTCTATATGATGAGTAAAACTAATTGACAGAAATTCGTTCATCATATCGGCAGCCGTCGGCTGCTGATTTTGTGCCAGGAGTAAGGTATAGTCAATGCCTTCCAAATCGGTTAACGAAGTGGAAAAATTGCATTTTTGATCAAATTTCGACAAATCGCCCGCCGTGGGCGGTCGAATTATAAAGCCCCATTCTTCATAAAATTGGCGCATTTTCTTAATGCTTGTGCCAGAAAATCCCCTCAATCCTGGCAATTCCTTTTGCAACTGTTCACTAATACGTTCAATTGCACCAGTTCCCCAAAATTTCCATCTGGAGCGTTCTGATACGTATCGGCCGATTCCAAAATAGAGCGACAATTGCTCCTTATTTACCCCTTTTGCTGCCCTATATTGGCTTTGAAGGATGGCGTTTTTTATCGTATTGACGGCTTGGCGAACATCTGCGGGTGATTTTTCAGTCATTTTGATATCCTTTTTTTGTGAAATGTTGTGTAAACAACACGCAAAAAAATGCGCGTTGTTAGTTGTCGCAGATTTTGCGACAACTGGTTGCTTTTGTGTGGGGGATTTCCAGCGCGTTGCGCTGAAAATGGGATGCTCTTGCGGTACTGTTGGCGGGGTTTTTCCCCGGCGTTACTTGGCGCCCGTTTGGCGGACGCTCTCGAGTAGGTCGTGTTCCTACCAGCTATCCAACAGCATCAACAAGAAGGTTGATGTGCCTCACCGCGAATGCACGTACGGACCAAGAGGTCTATGTCGACTGTCGCGAGGATTATCGAATTACGATAACAATATATGCAAATGGAGTAGGGGTTGTCAAGAGGCTGAATTTTTCGTGCAAATGACTTATTGACCCTTTCCCTTTTCAGTGTTCTTACGGATGAGCCGTTTTGTTGAGTGTACCTCTTTTTGTAGTAAACGCATGCGTTCTTCCAGCAATTCTTTCGAGGGCAAGGCGTCTTTGATGCGGATGTTGTTGTAGGATGCTACCCCCATTGGCGTGCCCAGTCCACGAAATGACCACTGTACATCGGTTGAATCTATGTTTGAACAAATTAAAAGTCCGATAGTCGGATTGTCTTCGGGAGCTTTCAGCAATTCATCTACGGCATTTACATAGAAATTCAGCTTGCCTACATATTCCGGTTCGAATGGTTTCGCCTTCAATTCGCAAACGACAAAACAACGCAAGCGAATATGATAAAAAAGCAGGTCAATCTTGCGGCTGCGACCTCCGACAACAACTTCTTTTTGCCGTCCAACAAAGGCGAAACCCGTTCCCATTTCGAGCAAAAGGTCGGTTACTTTTTTCGTAAGGGCTTCTTCCAGTTCTGTTTCGTCATAAATTTCATGCCCCACAGTAGCAAAACCAAAATCGTAGTTTTCTTTCAGAACTTCTTGAACCAGTTTACTTTGTGAATCGGGCAATTTTTCGGTGAAGTTATTGACAATTTTGCCTTGATGGCTGTATAGATTGGCCTTGATGCAGTTCATTAAAGCAGCTCGGCTCATTCCCTGTTCTATAGTCTTTTCAATGTAAAATAAAGCTTCTTTTACAGACTTGCATTTGGTGATGATTTCTACATGGTGACGCCAAGGTATGCCCGCGAATATTGTAGGCATTCTTCCACTAGATTGATTAAAGTTAGAGCTTTCTAATTCTGCACCAACTTGGTGCAGTTTTTCGTTTCCAAATTCTGCAACAACTTGTTGCAGAATTTGGTCCACTCCATTTCGCGTATAGAAACAGTACCATTTCTTCATATACCACATATTTCGTGCGGATAAGCCGTCCGCATTTGGGAATTCTCTCCGCAAATCTAGACTAAGCTGTTCCACGACACCCGTCCCCCAGCGTTCCTCTGCTTTTTTGCGAACCAAATCTCGCCCCAACAACCAGTTGAACTGCAATTTTTCAGCGTTAACTCTAATAGCAGCTTTTACCTGCGCTGAGCGATAGCGCTGCTTCAGTTCTGCGACCCACTTGATGTAATCCGAATCGACATGAACATCATGTGACTTTACTATTTTTCCTCCCATAAACGACCTCTTTGGATTTTTCAGTGAATGTGTGGTGCGTTCATGTAAAACCGAAAAAACGATAAACGAAAAACGCACCTCGCCTTTGTACAGCGAGATGCGTCGGCTTTTAATGTACCTAATATTAAAAATGTTGGCAAGGGGCTTAATGAAATTTTACATACAGGGTGACGTTCGTATAAAGTCGCAATTTGCGACTTTAAAGAGTTTGGCGCGGTTGGCTGGTTGATTCGGAGAAAATTTGGGGAGCAAAGCGACCCCTTGATGGGGCTTATTTGATGGATGTAGTTTCATGTATTGTGCAAGTCCCGCTTGCATAATTAACATTTATTGTCATTTTCTGTCATGCCAAAATTCTATATTTCAGGGCATCCACCACCAAAAGGAAACTGCACATTATGTTCAACGCGATACTCGCTTGGGTGAAAGATGAGAAAGTCTTTTTGAAAGTCCAAAGCGGGACTGGTGACAATCTGCAAGACGAAGATGTCCAAAAAGGTTCTGTTGATTATTGCCTATGGTCAACATTCAAACCGGAATGCATTGATATTGATGGTGAACTCGATATGGAATGCTTGGATGGCGGAATGGTGCTGTTTAAGGAATGTGCCGATACAAAAACAGCGTTGCAAGCGTGTTACAAGGAGGCGTTTGGCAAGGAATATGATGAGAATGAGATGGTTGTGATTTTGGGGGAATAATTTTTTGTATATTCTTTAATGTACGCGGGCGCGTATAGGTAGCCTGAGGTTACCTGTTTATTATATGGCCAAAGGCTGTTTTTCCGGAGGCCGGTTATTATATCGGTTATTATATGAAAAACAGCAGAAAGAATGATATACGGCTATATACGTGTAAGCACCGACAAACAAACTGTCGAAAACCAACGATTTGAAATTGAGCGTTTTGCTAGAAACCAGCAATTAATAATTGATGGCTGGATTGAAGAAACGATTAGCGGAACGAAGAACTACACGAAACGTCAATTAGGGCGTCTTTTGAAAAAAGTTCAAAAGGGCGATCTTATTATTTGTGCTGAACTTTCGAGGCTCGGTCGAAGCCTTTTCATGATCATGGAAATTCTGAACATTTGCATGAATAAGGAATGCCGTGTTTGGACCATCAAGGATGGCTATCGCCTTGGTGACGATATTCAAAGCAAAGTTCTTGCATTTGCTTTTGGCTTGTCCGCAGAAATCGAGCGTAATCTTATTAGTCAACGAACTAAAGAAGCTTTGGCTCGCAAAAAGGCGGAAGGCGCTATTCTCGGACGCCCCAAAGGTAGTCTAGTCCCTAATTCGAATTGCGAAAAGAAACACGAATGGATTTGCAAAATGATTTCACGGGGCATGCCCAAAACGGACATCGCCAAGAATTTGCACATTGCGCGCGGGACGCTTTATAGATTCCTTTCCAATGCTGCGACGACTTCTACATCGGCGGGCAGCCAGTTGACTGAATGCAGTTCCGACATGTTCAACCATTTGGCGGCTTCGTGTTCCAATAGAGTTAATTCTCCGCCAACGACAGAACAATAGAAGCAATGCATGGTTAAATGGAAGGTGGGATAATCGTAATCTACAGTACAGAGAAAATCGCCAACAGAAACATCGATGGCGAGTTCTTCTTTCAGTTCGCGGGCGAGAGCTTCTTGTGGTGTTTCTCCGGGCTCCATTTTGCCGCCCGGAAATTCCCAACCATCTTTGAATTCTCCATAACCGCGCTGGGTTGCGAAAATCTTGTTGCTGTCTTTGATAATACCTGCTACTACTTCGATGCGTTTCATGATTGCAAATCCTTTATTTCTACAGTTGTCGTAAAATCACGATAGATATCTTCTGGAACTTGTTTGTATAAACCAAATTCCATCATAATGGGTTTGTTGTTTTTTACGGTATCTTTATATGTAAATACTTCGCCAAGGTACATGAATGGTTGTGTTACACCTTCAATTTCTTCAAATTTTCGTACAAATAGATGAAGCTTTACACCTCTTTGAACATTGTCAATTAAATTTTTTCCAACTTCAGATTCTTGTGTCGTGCTGTTGGGGGATTCCCATTGGAAAATGTCAGGCTGGATAAATTTATCCTTATAATTGATGGATTCCTTGATGTTTGCGTCTTTGTGTAGGTTGACGAAAATGTAATAATTAGGATAATCCAATGTTAACAAGCCTTGCCCTCTAAATGCGGAATGAGTCTTTTTATAACCGCATAGAAGGGCTATATCCCTCATGGAATATTCGTGATACAATTTCAAGAAGGGGAGACTGCTATCAAACGAGTCGAACTCTCGTTGGAAACGCAGTAGATTGTAGCGAATCAAATCCGACAACCACAAAAGCGAAAGAGAATCGTTTTTCAGACACGTTTTTAAGGAATCGTTGAATGCGATGGAGTTGCTTTGGAAAACCAGCAAAGATTGGCTGTATTTCGTCAATTCTGCTTTATCGAAATATTTTCCAGACAATACGTCTGCCGCATGCTGAAAGCGTTCTGGATGAATTTTGGATATGTACTTGGATGCCTCTAAAAGAATCTCGTCAATGGACGCTTCAAAATTTGGACTGTCGAGAATTGTCTTTAAAATAATCCATTCCTCAGCTCTTTTTGCAGGGCTGTAGAAACTGAATAGACGCATGGCGGCTGAGAAGGCGTTGTTGTCTAATGCCAAAGATAATTCAGGATGCGAATCTTTTTCCATATAAGAAACGAATTCCATATATGTCTTGAATTGCGCATTAAATTGTGTAAAGCGAAGTGGATCGATGCTTCCGTCTTGTTTCAGGTAATCCACCAACATGGGAACTTTTCCGCCACAACTCAAATTCTTGAATGCGTTGTAGGATTCCTTCATGTATTTCATGGACATGAATTTTTCAGCTTCGAGTTG
Source organism: uncultured Fibrobacter sp. (assembly GCA_947165045.1). Classification (GTDB taxonomy): domain Bacteria; phylum Fibrobacterota; class Fibrobacteria; order Fibrobacterales; family Fibrobacteraceae; genus Fibrobacter. The sequence continues at coordinate 5,928 of CAMUYW010000013.1, forward strand.
GGATAAAATCTGTTCTTTGGTGATTCTGTCCATGTGGATATAGGTCCCGTTGGGCAGTTCTGCAAAGTCGCTTGCGACTTGGACTTTAAGCGTGTCCCTGTCGACATCCGGTTTCCCGTATAAGGCAATGGCCATCAAAAATGAATTCTTGTAATTGCCGATGAAATCCAGAACGGTAACGAATTCCTTGTTTGGCAATTTTCGAAGGCCACGACCTAATTGCTGTATGAAGATGATGCTGGATTCTGTTGGTCTCAACATCAATACAGTGTTTACAGAAGGAATGTCAATTCCTTCGTTGAATATATCCACGGTAAATATGTATTGAAGACAATCAGAGTCGTCTTCAAGACGTTTGGCATAATTTTCTCTAGTCGGGATGCTGTCTTTGCCTGAAAGTGAAACCGCAACATCATGACCATTCACGGAAAGACGTTTGTTAAATTCATCGGCCATGTATTTTGCGTGCTCTATGTTTGCGCAAAAACCGAGAACTTTTGCCTTTTCTCCGTCATGTCCATAGAATTTGAATTTCTCAATGACGTAGTCAACGCGTTTAGCAATCATCAACATACTGGCAATTTGTTGAACAAATTCTTTTGTTCCTGGTTCTGCCGTAATCTTGGAATAGTCAATCCCGTCAACGTCTTTCAATCCGAAATAGTGGAATGGACAAATAAGATTGTATTCGAGCGCTTGGCGAAGGCGTATTTCTATGGCGATATTGTTGTCGAATATGGAATAGATGTCTTGACTATCGGTTCTTTCTGGAGTTGCCGTTAATCCCAATAAAAATTTGGGCTTGAAGTAGTTTAGAATGTTTTCGTATTGGGGACTTGCTGCATGATGTGCTTCGTCTAGAACGATGTAGTCGAAATCATCCGGTTTGAATTCTGTATAGTGCAAGGCAAGCTTGTCTCTTGTCGCAAAAAGAAATCTGCAATTCTTCTCGTCAAGATTGCCTGTAAATGAGCCGAAAGAGATAGATTTATCTATGCTGTAATAAATCTTTTTAAACGATTCTTTCGCTTTATTTAAAATATCTTCTCTGTGAACGATAAAAAGGAGTCGATTGGGCTTAAACTGGACGGAGTCGAAAACGGACATGTAAGTTTTTCCACTTCCAGTAGCTGCAATTGCAAGAGCTTTTGTGGCGCCTGTGTTCCTGAGCTGAGCCAGTTTGACAACGGCCTCTTTTTGCATTTCGTTGGGCTCGATTACAGCGTCATCGTAGGTGAAGATGTCTTTAATATGTTTTGAGACTATAGTGTCTTTTATTTTTTGAAGATAATTTCGATATGATGCCAATAAATTGTCTGAATATGCTTTGGCGTAGGGACTGTTCCACAAGTCGTCAAATTCCTGTAATACGTTTTTCGTGAATTCGCTAGAACGTTCCGTTTGGAGATCCTGATGAAGGACGTTCCATTCTACGTTCGTTTTCAAAGCCCTTCCAGTGATGTTTGACGAGCCGATGATAATAGACCAGTTTCCATCTTTGGACTGATTCTTGAATAAGTATCCCTTTGCATGAAAGCCATCGTTTTTAGTTGGTGGAACATAGATTTTTAGTTCTATGTTTTTGAATTTTGCCAAACGTTCAACAACCGATGGCGGGGTCATTTCCTTGTATGTCGTCGTCAAAATTTTGCCAGGGATTTTCTGGTCTTCTAGCAATTGGAGCGTTTCGAGTAGGACCTGTAAGCCTCCGTATGTAATAAAGGCAACGCTGATTTTAAACTCGGCACAGTTCTGCAAATTTTCGACAAGATAATTGAAAAAATTTCTTGAAGTGTTGTTTCGAATGAATTTATTGACCGGCATAAAATGTATTGGAAAAACGTTCCTTTTCTTTGAACACAAAAATAAATAAAAAAGATGTCACAGAAGTGACACCTGTTTAGCCATAAAAAGAAAAACCGGCCTTTGGGGACCGGTTCTTTAAAAAGGGACCTTTTATTTTAGCGAAGATACCTCAGCTTCGGAGAGTTTCGTTATTTTAGCGACCTTTTCTATTGAAACTCCCTCAGCAAGCATGTTCCTTGCCAATTCTCGAATATTGTCAGATACGCGCTCATTAATCTTCGCGTTAATTTCATCGGCGAATTCCTCAAAAATGCCAGGAACCATGGCGTTGTGATCATATTCCTTGTGGTACATTTTCTGATATTCCTCGAATTCTTCTTTGCTGAATTTAGATACTTTCGAACTTTCCGTCAATTGTTCGAATTTACGTTCGTTCAATTCTTCAGGAAGTTCCTTAAGGCTGTTCAGATAACGAAAAAAGAATAACCATTTGCTAATATTGTCGGATTTTTTTTCGATGAAAAAGGGAACCTTTGAAAGCTCAATAACAGTGTAATTATAGGAATCTATAAATTGTTCTCCTGTATCTAAATCAACGCAGGTTGCACGATGAATAGCTCGTGAATCTCCAAAAATAGGACTCTGCGTAAATGCGATAACGTAGGTCGGCTTTACATCGTAATCCCAGTCTTTTCCAGGTTCAGCCTGGTTGGCGACCATTTCACTAGCATAAAATGCAAGACGTTTCAGGAAGTTTTTCATTTGTCGAATTTGAACTTCAATCTCGATAAGATTCCCCATATCGTCTTTGCAATGAAGATCGAATATGGCCGTACGAGATTCTTTACTTCCGCTCAAGTTCTTCACGATATTTCGAGTCCATACGCTTTTTATTGGACGCCTGAGCTGAGGCTTCAGAAGATCATTTAGCAGGTTTACGAGATTTTCTCGACTAGTTGCTTTATCCGGGTCAAACGCTTTCTTGAAGGCAAGGTCTACAAGCAAACTAGCGAACGGGCTTATTTCGCCAGGCTTCACAATACAGTCTTTAAGAGACTTATATTCTTTCATTTTTTCTCCTTCCCCACAGACATGCGAAAACAGTGGGGCGTTAAAGTTTAGCAACTGCTTATATGAGCAGCTATTTTCAATATAGGTAATAAATCGCGACTTGTCAATAGATGTAAAGAAATAACATGAATGTGTTCCGTTTAAACGAACGTTTAAATGGGACAGAAAAAGCCCGAATTTACATTTATTGATTTATTTGCTGGTATTGGCGGCTTTCATACGGCCATGCATTCTGTTGGTGGAAAATGTGTTTTTGCAAGTGAATGGGATAAAAACGCACGAATTACTTACGAAGAAAATTATAAAACCATTGAGCCTGATCTTTTTGAAAAAGACATAAATGGAAATTACAAGTTTTTTAATTCCGATATTAATGATGTTGTTTTAGATGATATTCCTGATTTCGATGTCCTTTGCGGGGGCTTTCCTTGCCAGGCATTCTCTATTGCAGGCAGGCGAAAAGGTTTTGAGGATACTAGAGGAACATTGTTCTTTAATATTGCAAAAATTGTTGATTATAAAATTCAGAAAGGGCAGAAACCTAAGATTCTTTTTTTGGAAAATGTCAAAGGATTGAAAAATCATGATCATGGGCGTACATTAGAAGTCCTGCTTCGAGTTTTGCGCGAAGACTTGCAATATGAAGTTCGGACATGTGTATTGAATGCTAAAAACTTTGGCGTTCCGCAAAATAGAGAAAGGTTATTCTTTATTTGTTGGGATAATGAGCAAAGTTCTGCGTCTGATTTTAAGTTTCCTCTTGGACTTGATTCGAATTTAAAATCAATTTTTGAAAAAGAAAATTTAGACCAAGCGATTGCAACGAAAGTCGGTGATATTTTGGAACCGGATAGTACGATTCCCGAAAAAATGACCATTAGTGATAAAATGTGGATTGGTCATCAACTTCGAAAAGAACGCAATCGTGCAAACGGTAAAGGTTTCGGTTATTCCCTATTTGATGAAAATCGCACTTATTGCAGTACGATATCAGCACGCTATTGGAAAGATGGAAGCGAAATACTTATAGATCAATCTGCAAAGAATAAAAATCCACGAAAACTTACTCCCGTTGAGGCGGGACGTTTGCAAGGCTATAAAATTGTCGGCAACGGATGGAAATATGCAGAAGCTGCGAATAATCAAAATAACAAAAACAAATTGCCAACGATGAAAATCGTTGTGTCGGATAAGGAAGCTTATCACCAGTTTGGTAATAGTGTCGCAGTTCCAGTGATAAGGACTTTAGCAAAAGAGATTAAAAGGCAGTTGTTGGAGGTATAAGATGAATTTAAGAAATCTAAACGATATCATGACTCTGTCGGTGGAAAAATTCAAAAGAGATTTCGTCTCTGATGATTATATTCTTGACGATTTATTTATACGCAATGTTAAGAGAATTAGTGGTGATGATATTGTATATCATAATAGTTATGCAGAGGCAACAACAGCAAAGTCTTTAAAAATATATATACCATATCAATGGTTTGTTATTGCGTCTTTTTTTGTTGAGTACTATCAGGTACTCATGGATTACAAGGCTGCTGTTGAAATGGCAAAAGGCTATTTCAGTGATTTTGATGATACAATAAAAAGATGTCGAGATAACGAGGCTTTAGCCCAAAAAATTGTTGATCGTGTTCAGGGAGTCAGTAACGAAGAAAAAGTATTTCTTGTAAAATTTTTAAGCGATTATACGTGGTGGGGCGGAGGAAAAAAGGGTGGTGGCAAAACTATTGACAGAACAGATTTTTATGTTTCTCCAATATTAAATTTAGCAGGGCTTGTGAACAATACACAAGGTTTTGTTGCTGAAATTGTAAAGGAATTTGCAGAACACCCCGAAAAAGCAAATTTTTTCAACTATCGAAGGGCAAATATAACATCTAATTCAGTAAGCCCTACATCCCTAAGTATTATTGAAAATAATCCTGTCCAAATCATTTACTATGGCGTTCCTGGTTGTGGCAAGTCCCATCAAATTCAAGAAGACTTGAAAAAAAAGAATATTACGGAAGAAAATCATCAGGTAAAGCGTGTTGTTTTCCATCCAGATTATTGTAATGCTGACTTTGTGGGTCAAATTTTACCGGTCACTAAAAGAGATGGTGGTATTCGCTATCAGTTCAAGGCTGGTCCTTTTACCAAGATTCTCCGCGATGCCTACGCAAATCCTGATAAGGAGTATGTTCTGATTATTGAAGAAATAAATCGCGGAAATGCCGCCGCTATTTTTGGCGATTTGTTCCAATTGTTGGACAGAAAAAGGGAGAGTGATCCAGTCGAAGTTGTGAACGGAAATTCTTATGGCCCGGGCTGGAGCGATTACTGCGTTGAAAATGATTATATCAATGCTTATTTTCGCGGTGCATACGAAGGTGATGAAACTCCCAATCCTCTTCCTCCTAAAACATTGGGAAAAATTACATTTAACGATAATGTAGATATTCGTCTCCCGCCAAACTTGTCTTTATATGCGACCATGAATACTTCTGACCAGAATGTATTCACGCTTGATAATGCATTCCAACGTCGTTGGGAAATGAAGCAGATTTCAAATGATTTGAAGAATGATGAAGCGCACTCTGATGAAAAAGCTCAATATGATCAGCTTATCGGAAATACGGGTGTCAAATGGGGCATTTTCCGTGAAAAGATAAACGAAATTATTATGCAGTCGGCCGAAGAGAATGGCCTTTCTAGTATGGAAGACAAACGTCTTGGCGGTTGGTTCATCATTCCGAAAAAAGCTTCTGATGCAGCAGAAGGTGCAAAGGCTACAATTACGAGCGAAGCCTTTGCGGAAAAGGTTCTAAAATATCTTTGGGATGACGCGTTTAAATTTGATCGCAAATCTCATTTTGGTGATGTGAAAACACTTGAAGAATTGATTGAAAAGTTCAAAACAGAAGGCTTCAAGGTTTTCTCGAATGAACAGATATCAGGACTTTCTCAAAATGGTTCAGCAGGTACCCAAACAGGAACGTCCGAATCTTAGCGAAGTTTGCGTCTATGGAGGCAAACAGGCTGATGAATTTGTCGGGATCCGTTATGACAACGGGTCATTGAACGTGTATTTTCCTTCGGGGTATTCATGCCCTGCGAATGATGAAAAGGAATATCGCAAAGATATTCTTAATCTTATTTCGGTTCTTTCGGCCTATTCCAAGGAAAGCAAGAGCGTAGCCGAAAACCGACTTTTAAATAAGGAAAATGTTCAATTTCCGATTCATGCTTATATTCATGTATTCAACTATTTCCTGAATCATGGCTATTATGTAGAGAAGGAGCCCATATACAAAAGATCCTTGAGTGGGAAAATTGATTGGCCAAGAACGATAAAGCAGATTCGGCCCCTGGTTGCGGGCGAGTATCCTAACGAGTCTGTGGTTTATTTGGACTTTATCACAAAAAAGTCTAGCAATAACGAAAACGAAATTATTTCGCAAATACACAAATATTGTGTTTATGAAAGCTATGAAAAAATAGGATGCCTTTTCGGATATTTCCGACCGGAAAAGCCGCGCGTCCCATTCAATGCAAAAATGTTTGCGGCTGTTTTAAAAAGTAAAATTGCCAAGACCTTTAATGAGAAGCACATTCTACTTTTCCGAAACATGTTGGATATCGTTTGTTATATGGGTGTTAAGGACGATAATCGCAAGGCGTCTTATGGAACAAAAGATTTTGAGTATGTATGGGAAGGCTTGATAGATCGAGTTTTCGGCATTGCAGAAAGTGAGAAAAAGAAGTATTATCCGCATTGCGTTTGGAAGGTAAAAGATAAGGCTGACGAAGAACTTGATTGGCGCAATGAGAAAAGGACTGCATTAAGGCCTGATACGATTATGCTGTCACCGTTGAAGGGCGATGAGGCTAGCGTGTTTGTTCTTGACGCCAAATACTATCAGTATGGTGAAAATAGAGAAGCGAAGAAATTGCCGGGAACAGGTTCAATCGTTAAGCAGATCGCTTACGCTGAATTTATAGAAACGATGCGTTCCGAGGGCTCGGGAATTCCCAAAGGCAATATTTATAATGCATTTGTTTTGCCTTATAATAGTCAAAAGAATAAAATTGACTATGCCTTAGAATGTTTTGGACATGCGGAATGTGACTGGAAATCGGATAAAACATACCATAAAATTTATGGAATCCTTTTGGACGTCCGTTCGATTATGCAAAAACAGCCCGAATCTTCGGATATTGAAATTCAGAAACTAGCCGACTTGATTGAAAAAGAGGCTGGTTCTATCTAAGAAACTTGCCACTTGATTTATCTTGTTTTATTATAATGGTGCTATAATATCTAGTGTTTTGCGGAATGCATCGACAAAAGAAATGTAATCCCTTTGAAGTCCAGTATTGAAAGGCTTTACTCGTGATTTGTTAGAAATATAGAAAAATTTCATGTAATTTTCTGGATAATTACTGGCATCAAAGTTGACTCCACCACCATCATATTCAGGAATGATGCCGTCTATAGGGGTTTGAGACCATTCTTTTAATTTGGCTGAGTCTAAGTAATCAATCTTATTTGGAGCATACTGTGGAACTGTAGATGGATCCAGCCAAAAAACAACGATGTTTTGCTTCATTTCTCCGACTTCTATCTTTCCATAATCTAATTGAGGTCGTTCTCTTTTTAACAAAAACCGATACATGCAATCTACAAGTTCAACTGCGAGGATTCCAATAAAAGGTTTATGCAAGTTTGTATTATTTATTAAGGTTAATTGATGAACCATCTTTGTATGATTTACTAGTTCAATTTTACTTCTCATTGAAAAACCGCTCATTACTGAAGAAATGAAATCTTCAACGAAATTTCTATAAGAATCTTTTATTCCGAAAAATTCATTTTCGAAACCATCTAATATGGCCAAAGGATCGTTTGATAAGATTCCTGCAGGAACAGGGATTATGAGCTGAATGAATTTTTGAAGATAGTAGTCTGCGAATGTTTGAATCCCGTCATGGATGGGTTTGTCATCGCCTGCTGTAATAGCTTTCCCAAAAGCTTTGTATATTGAGTCAGATAATTCTTTTTTATTGATTGCAAGTAATTGTATAAACCTAAATTCATCGTTATCGGTATCAAAACAAATATGATGTAATCGTTCTAGAACACTGATTGCATAATTGGGTAAGCATCTATCAAGTTCATCGACAATAAGTACGATTCCCTTCCATTCTAATTGTAAGCCTAGAAGTTGTTCGCGGATGTCTTTAATTGTTTGCTTTATGGATAGATTGTTGTCTAAATCGTTAGAAAGCAAGGGCTTTTTGTCTGCATCAATAGTCTCTACTGCGGTGTTTTTTAATTCATCAAGGTTAATGCCCAATTTCTCGAAATCAACTCCGAATTTATTCTTTACGATCATAAACAGAAGCTTTTTTAAGAAATTTAGTGCAATAATAATTTTATTTCTTTTTTGTTTGTTTTCTTCTGTTTCGGGTAAGTCGATGTTATTTAGCTTGTCAATAATAGTGGATAGAATTGCAATAAGAGGCTCTTTGTAAAAGTCGTTGTCCCAGCAATTATAATGAATGACAAGATAGTCCTTATTGCTCAATTTTTTTTCTAGCATTCCAAGAATAAAACTTTTACCACATCCCCAAGAGCCATCAATGGCAAAAGAAAATCCCTTACGATTTTGAATTTTATTATCTATAAGACTTTCAAGTAATTTGACGTATTCTTCTCGTTGTAATAAATCTTTTTTTGACATTTTAGATTGTCCCGCTTTTTACACATGAAAAATAATTTTTTCTTATGTGTTGCTAGGGACGGCTATAAACGCAAATAAGAAATTATGCAATTAAACTAAAATAATTCAATGTTTGTATGCAAATAAATAATGTTATTAGAACTCGCGTTAGGGATAGTGACCCTGTGAGCCAAACACGACTCGTATTAACGAGTCGTGTTGGCGAGAGTGAGACGTAAGCCGAACGGTCGTTACAGGGCGGAGACGCGCATAGCGTGGCGCCGTTGCAAGAGTGGCGCGGGCGCATTGGGTGCGCACGGGGCGCCTTGCAATATAGCCCGACCCGGCCTGCTCCTTCGAACCTAACTCTACTAAGGCAACAAGTTGCCAAGTATCATATATCGGCAGGCTCAGGGAACTTGGGCCGGGGAACGCCCGTAGTGACCTTAAAAAGGAAAAAAACTTGAAGTCGTCTAAAAATTTAAAAGAAATGCCCGCTTTCGCGGGCGCTGTTGAAATTACTTACTTCTTCTTTGCGGTGCTCTTTTTCGGGGCGGTGAAGTAGTTCTTCATGAATTCGTCGAATTCTTCGTCTTCGATTTTGTGCATCACGGAGAGTTTGTCGAAAATCCAGCAGAGTTGTTCATCGGTCTGGATGGCGATATAGCCGTCTTTGCGGAAGACCTTGAGTTTCAGGAGACCGCTATCCCAGCGGTTCGAAAGCTTGAAGTCTTCGAGCAGGCGTGCGTGTTCCTTGCAAATTGCAAGTTTGTCTGCAAAAGAATAGATTGCCGGGTAGATGTTCGGGTTGCAGAGGTGCAAAAGGCCGTTGCGTGCGTTGGCCGGGTTCTTGGCGAACTTCTTGGAGGCGAAGTCTTCGAGTTGTTCCTTGATTTCGGAGACTGTCTTGCCGCGGGTTGCTGCCGGTAGTGTCGAGAACTGGTTCAAGATGCCCTGCAAAAAGCTGAGGTCCCAATTCTTGGAGGATGTGCCGGTGCCGGCTTTCCAGAGGCCTGCGTTGCCTTTGGAGGTGTTTGCGAGTTCGTAGAGTGCGGTTGCCTGTGGTGCGAATTCGCCGCCGTTGGCCGGGGCGGTGGGGATTGCTTCGACGGTTTCACCGAGGAAATTTTCTGCGAGGAACTGGTCGAATGCGTCGTAGATTGCTTCTTTGCCCGGGACTTTAAAACGGGGGGCGCCATTTGCTTTGAGTTCTTTAATTGTTGCCATTTTTCGTCCTTTGTTTATTTATTTACTATTTAAATATACACAGAAAAGAGGGCGTAGGTACAAAAGAATTCAAAACTATAGCGAAATTCCAGTATTGCGCTCGCTGACGGTGGTGACTGCGGCTTTGAATGTGTCGTCGTTTGCGATTATGGTGACGCTTTCCTTGGCGCGGGTGATTCCTGTATACAGGATTTGGTTTGTAAGTAGCGGGTGCCCGATTTTTGTCGGGAGGAACATGGTAACGTGTTTGTATTCGGAGCCTTGCGATTTGTGGATGGTGATGGCGAATGCGGTTGTGAGCGAATCTTCGGGGAGGATCGAGAGCGGATAAAAGACAAAGTCATCGCGCGTTTTCCCGGTGGGTTCGCTGTTTTGCAGGGGCGCCTTTTTGAGCATGAGGCAGGGGGTGTTGCCGTCGAATACGACGATGCCTGTGTCGCCGTTGTAGAGCTTGAACATTTCCTGGTTCTTGGTGATGATGAGAAGTTGTCCGGGAAAATAGCCGGAGTCATCCCATTGGACTGTTTCGCCTTGCTTTTTCTTTTGTACGCGCCAAAGGCTCTTGATTTTACTACAAACTTTTTTGTTGATGTTTTCGATTCCGCGGAGTCCTCGGCGTTCGGCGCAGAGGATGCGCTTTGTCAGCGAGAGTTGCCAGATTTCGTTGCGGCGCTTGGTTTCGCTGTGGTCGGTGTCGCTTGTTTCGGTGCCTGTGCGTTCGGGGTGGATTTGTTCTGCAAGGGCGGGGAGTTGCGCGAAGTCGCGGGACCATTCGGCGATGAAGTTTTCGATGCGCTTGTCTTCTTCTTTTTTCGAAAGCGGTGTGGATGCGTTTTCGAGTTGCTTGTAGAAAACGTGGTCCTTGAATTGCGCGGTGGTTGCGCAATTGTCGCTTGCAATGTCGGGGTTGCGCGTGGATTCGTTGGAGTCTGCGCCAGAGGTTGTGAATTTGTGCGGAACAAACTTTGTGTTGTCTTTGGTTTCGGCGACGGTTTTGATTTCGGCAGCGAGTTTTCCGATGTTGGAACGGTCGTCGAATCGGTTGGATTCGTTGAGCTTGACAGAAAAGTTGCTACTACTTTCGTTCACTTTGAGGATTTCGCCGAGGACGGCTCCCGAGTCAACGGAGGGGAGCTGGAACGGATCGCCGAGAATGAATATTCGTGCGCCTTCGGGAATGGCTTCGAGGAGTGCGGCGAACATTTCTATGTCGATCATGCTTGCTTCGTCAATGACGAAAATTGAATTTTTGGGGAATTGTTCTTCGCGGTTGAACGAAAAGCCGCCTTTGCTTTTGGAGAATCGGAGCAGACGGTGTATGGTGCTGCTTTCGAGTTCGTTCAGTTTGCGGAATATACGTTCGTTTGTACCGGTTTTCTTTTCGTCGCGGATTCTAGCGAGGCCATCGATGAGGCTTTCGCGCATGCGGTCGGCGGCTTTGCCGCTTGGTGCTGCAAGGTAGATGTTCCAATCGAGCATTTCGTTGTGGCTTTCGAGTAAATTCCACAGGATGTAAAGAACGACGGTTGTTTTGCCTGTGCCGGGGCCGCCTGTGATGACGAGGTTTTCGGTTTGGCCGCGGATGATGGCTTCGGCTTGGCGTTTTTTGATGAGGAATTGTTTGCCGTTGCTGAATGGCTTACAGATGTTTGCAATTTTTTGTTTGCAGTTTTCAATTTCGTCGTCGGTGGGTGTATTGCCGTTTTTAAATAAGATTTTTGCGGATTGCTCGATGATGCATTTGGCATCGAAGTGCTTGGTAAAGTAGAGGTGCGCTCCGCTTTCGCGTTTAGCGAGGACGAACGGACAACTTAATGCATCTTCGATGGAAGTTGTGTCAGTTTCGCGGCTTTCCATGATTGCAGAAAAGTCGTTTGTCAGAATGTCTTGGATGCCTTCGGTGATGATGTTTGCAAAATCGTCTGCGCTTGCAAAATTGCTTTCGTCAATGTCTTCTTCGGCGGTGCTGATGCGGAGCGTAACGAGGCCGTTCCATTTGCGTGCCCACATGTCGGAGAATTGCTGGGCGTTTAGCGGTACGCGCGTGTTGCCTTCGTCAAGGAGCGATAGGCAGAGCGTCAAGAATTTTTGCGTTTGTAGCGGAACGTCGTTTTTGATTTCGAAAAGTAAATGGAGTAAATGTTTGTCAAGCGCAATGAGACCGCGCATTTCTGCGAGCGCGTCGATGAATTCGTCAAGCGATTCAGTAGCAAGTAATTTATTATCCATTTTAATTTTCCTCCTTGATGTGGGAGGGCTTTACCATAAGGTCTTTAATTTTCTGGTAGGCGCGTTCGAGGTCTGCAAAGCTGTTCCATGTTTGTGCGTAAATGCCTTTGGGCGTGTTGCCTTCGGTGCCGCGAATGAATGCGTAATAGATGCCTCCGAAATGTTGTTCGAAAATTTCGGATTCGTTCAAGTTTTCAGCTGTGCCTTCGCCATAGAATTGCTTGAGCCATTGGATAAGGCAATAGCTGTAAAGAACTCGTTGGATGGAGTAGTCGTTATCGACTTTTTCTTTGAGCGCTTCGGGTGTGTAGGTGTTGTTTTCGAGCAGGTCCGATTTCCAGTCGAGAATGGAATAGCGTTTTTTGCCATTGACGGTGCGGACGAACAGCAAGTCGATAAAGCCTTTGCAGAAGCGCTTGAGTAAATCGTTTTCATCGCTTGCATTTTGGTTGAATTGCACTTCGGGCTTGTGGTCGCTTTCGGGAATGTCTATAAGCGCGAATGTATCGGTCGTTTTAGAACTGCCCGCGATTTCTGGCAACCTTGCGTTCAGCGTGTTCCAAACGTATCGCGTGGCGGTATCAATCCATGCGTCACGATGATTCCAGATAGGGAGCGACTCGCGCTTGAATTCTTCTTCGATGATGTTCTTTGTTTGAGAATCGGCGAGTGCATCTTCGAGCGTTTTGAGAGTTTGGCCGAATTGATGGAACTTTATGCGCTCGAAAATGCGGTGGAGCGCGTTACCGGCGTGCGAACCGCGTGGGAATCTTTGTGCGGTTTCGTTGAGGTGCGTTTGGTAATCGAGCGATTCGTCGAATGCAATAGTGCAATCGTGCGCTTCGGTGTCGATATCGCGAATTTGTACAATCGGTGTACGCGCTGTTGCAATTTCGGCACCTTCTGGATTTAAGCGGTCGCCTTCGTCTGTATCGACTATGGAATCGGCTTTGCCAGAAAGTGAACTGTACGAATACTGCATGATGCTTGCATCGGCGAGCTTTTGCTGCAAGCGGACCATTTCGCTTTTTTGTTTTATAATGTTGTTCTTGATTTCGTCTGCGGTCAGGGCGTTCCCGATTCCAGAAATCGCGTTGAACGGCTTGAGAATGCGTTCCTTGACGGTCTCGCTCAACTGCTGCGGATTCCAAGTCTCGATTTTCGGTAATGCAGTTGTCAATTGCGGCGCTGTTTCGAGTAGTCCTCTGATGGAACTTTCGAGGAATCTGTATTCTTCCTTGACGCCTTTGGAACTTTTCCAATTCTCGTAGCGCGGCAACAGCAATATGGAAGAGGCTCGCGTGAAATCGACGTAGAAAAGTCGTTTCCATTCTTCGAGTTCTTCGCGTTCGCGGATTTTCTTGGCGCGTTCGCTAAATCCAAGGCGGATTTCGTCATTATCGTGATAAAGGAATGGGCCCGTTCCCGGTCTTTTGCCTTTGAAACCTGCAACAGAAATGACAACCGGAAATTCGAGGCCTTTGGACGCGTGAATAGTCATGACTTGCACGGCATCGTAGTCGCTGCTTTTTTCTACAAGGTTGCCGTCTTCATCATCGGCGTTGTCGCTGTAGTTGGCGAGCGCTTCTAAATGGCGGACAAGGTCTTCGATAGAGCAATTGTGATTGTAAAGGTATTCGATGGCGTAATTTCCGATTTGGCGGAGCCTTGCCAAATTTTGCAATCGAGAAATTTCCGTGAGGCGTTCTTCGACTTGCGTGTCGCTGTAAATGCGTTCGAGCATTTCGGCGTAGCGGCGTCTTTGCGCAAGTTCGCGCCAGGCGTTCAACTGTTGGCGTACGGGATTGTTCGGGTCATCGAATGCGCTGCTTTCGGCGTAGTGAATGTCTTGCTTTGCAATTCTGAAAAAGTCTGTGATGAGCGCTTCGCTTAAAAGTCGCCTGTTCCATGCAGAAAAATCAGGTGCATCGATTGCTTTGAAAATGGCAATCCATTCGGCACATTCGCGGCAACTGAAAAGGTTGCTGTCTTTGTAGCGGCTGAAGGGTACGCCTGCAGAGCGCATGGCATCTTCGATGGCTTCCATTTCGGCGCGGCTACGTGCAAGTACTGCAAAATCTTTGAAGGTAACGTTCCTGTATTTTGTGCAGTCTTTTTTGTCGAATACTTGCAAGGCCGTTTTTTGGTCATCGACAAATGTACACCAGTCTACGATTTTTTTGACGGCGGCGCGTGCAAAATCCACTTCGTTGATGTCTTCTTCGCTGATCCAAATCGGGGCAATTTCTTCGCCTTTGATTTTTGGCGGAGCCTTGACTTGTGAACTGTTTTGCGGTGGTAGCGAGGGCTCGAAATCTACAAGTTTTGTAGCGCCTTCGTTGGGCGTGAAAAAATCGCCTTTGAAAAGTTCGTTGCAACCGTTGATGATTCCTGTAGTAGATCTAAAGTTTGTTTGCAACGACATGCCGTTATTGATTTCGTGAATCGCTTTTTGATAGACGTTCACATCGGCGCTTTGGAAACTGTAAATGGATTGTTTTGGGTCGCCTACGACAAAGATCTTGTCGAATACGGCACTGAATATATCCCATTGCAATTGGTTGGTGTCTTGGAATTCATCAATAATGGCATAGGCGTATTGTGCGCGGAGCCTTGTCTTTAGCAGGGAATCGCCTTTGCTTGTGTCAAGCGCTGCGCGATGAACCGATAGAATCATGTCGTTGAACGACTGGTTTTTCATTTCGGTTTTATAGGATTGCCATTCGTCAAAAACGTTGGCGGCTTGCGATATCAAGAATTGGTTCAGTAAAAAGCTGTTGATAGAACCGAGCAAATCTTTTAGGTTTTTAAACGCGATAAAGGCTTCGTATGCATCTGCTGGCCAGTTTGTTCTAATAAACTCGTTATCCTTGAACGAAACGGCTGAAAATAGCGAACTGCCTTTTTGCCATTGCTTGAGTATGTTCAGAAAATCGCTGATGCAATTTTTAGAAGTCTTGCCGAACTTTTCGGACGGATGCTTTTCGAGAGTTTCGTATGCATCGTGGAAAGTGGGAATATCAAGGATGTCGTCAAATGTGCTGACGGCTGCGAGTGCTTGCAAATCTTCGGTGCTTAAGACGGTATCGCCGATTTTAGTATCTTCGGACTTGTCGAGCGGAATGATTTCGCGGTCGCCTTCGCGCCCTTTATAAGTGTTTGTAATGCTTTTTAGACCGTCAATGATTTTTCTTGTGATGGCTTGTGCGGAATCGTTCTTGAGTAAAAATTGAAAGTCGGAATTGTCGCTCCACTTATCTCGAATAAATTGCTCAATGAGATTTTCGACTTCGGCATCGTCAATCATTGACATGTCAAAGGGCCTGCCTGCATCGTAGGCGTATTCCTTTAACGCTTTTTGGCAGAAAGAATGAATCGTGAAAATGGCAGCGTTATCGACGTCTTGATATGCCTTGGAAAAAAGTGCGAGTGTCGCGTTGTCGAGTTCTTTTTCGCTTTCGTTGCTTTTGTCAAGTTTTTTGCTGATAAGGACTTCGTCGATTTTTTTGCGGATGCGGTCTTTTAATTCGCCTGCTGCTTTTTCGGTGTAGGTGACGATGAGAATCTTTTTGAGCGGCGTTCCGAGGCTAATGAGTTTTGCCACCATCAATTGGATGGTGTATGTTTTGCCTGTGCCTGCAGAAGCTTCGATAAAAAGGCTTTTGGAAGGGTCGAATTTTTGGAGACTGAAATTTTCCATGATTAAGCCTTCCTTTTCTTAGCGGTTTTTCCCGATTCGCTTTCGTCTATCGTAAATTGCATAAGGCCGCGCATTTTTTGTGTGGCTTCTTTCCACTGATTTGTAAAGTCGCTCGCGTCAAATCCTACATCTGTGATGGGGTCGAAAAGCGTTTTCTTGTCGAAGTATTTCCAGGATTCACTGAGCAGTTTTTCTTTAAAGGCGCGAATGTTGATGATTCCCGATGCGTCGAGCATGCTTGCGGGAACCGCCTTGGAATACGGAAGTTGTGATTCATCGCCAAATGCAGCCGTGTAAATATCTTGCAAGATTTCGTTTGCTTTGTGCGGTGTCATGGCAACGGTGGCGCTTGTCGCGTCTTTTGAAATGTCGCCGTTGTAGATTGCAATTTTAATAGTTTGTTCTTTTTCTGCGGTGCTTTCGTTACTTGCTCTTTGTGCAATAATGGCGAGCGCCTTGATGTAAGAAGGCAAGAACTTGGACAAGTTTGGACTCTTGTCGGACGAAGAGACCGAAATCATTTTTGTGACTTTGTCGAGATTGTTGCTGTCGCACCAATCTAGCGTACCCGAAAGTGTCCACTTGCCGGTGGCGTTTTTGCGATTGAGCTGGATGTCCTGAATTTTGGCTTTGTAGCTCCAGGAATCCTTGATTTCATTAATGAGCGTTTCGCCCATTTGCTTTAGAATTTGCGACTTGTTCGATTCCATTTCGGCAAGCAATTTTGTCCCGAAAATGCCGTCTGGCATGTTGCCTTGGAGCGTAGATTCCTTTTTGAATTTTTCGAGTTCATCGGACTTGTGCGAAAGTTCTGCAGCGACCATCATTTTGAGGAGTTCGCTTTTTTGCAATGCATCGAAATGGATGGGTTCGAACATTTCCTTTTCGGGATCATCGGAATTGGAAGCGGCTAGCATTTGGCTGATGCGGAATTCGAATGGATCTTTCAAGAATTCGCTGAGCATGTATAGCGGGACGCGTTCGGGGCATTTGAAGTTGACGTTCTCTGTCGCGGTTTGCATGGCGCCCGTTTTCGGATTCACGTGTGCAAATCCGTCTTGCATCATGTTGAGGAATGCGCGCTTGTTGCGAAGGCTTTTTTGCGTGAAAAGTTCATCGAAATTGCGGGTCTCGTCAAGCGAAATTTTGTTTTCGGGCCATGCTTCTGACGGGCTGATTTTCGCGGCATTTGTCAAAAACTTCCGTATATCGTTTACAACCGAAGTCGGGTAAAGCTCGGCATCCTTGCGGATGTCTTGATTCACGTAGCTCACGTGGAAACTTTCGCTTGTGCTCATGAGCTGGCAAAGGAATGCGTAACGGCGTTTTGCAATGGGCGAATCATCGCCCGGCCACGGGCGGCAAGATTTGCGGAGGTCGAGTGTGTTATGCTGTTTTGCTCCCGGGAAGTTCATGGAATCTCCGCCGATAAAGAACAAATGCTTTACGGGGATAATTCTGTTCGGGATGAAGTTCATGAAGGTAATGCCATTCACGAACAATGTGCCGCAACTGTAAGCAGATGATTGCGCGGCTGTGAGAAGCGATTGCTTGATGACTTTCCACGAGATGCTTTCGAGACCTGCGTCTATTTGATTGCGGAGTCCTTCAATCGCTTGCATGACGTTGCTTACGATAATTGTTTCGCTTGCAAATCCTTCCGGTGCGCCTGACATCGAAATCCATTCGTTGAGGAAATCGGTGAGTTTGTCGAGGTCCGTGACTTGTCCGGCTGCTCCGAAATCCATCCACTTTTTGAGCGTGTCAATGCAATCGACAAATTTGCAAAGAGAGCGGTTGTCACTTGTCGCCATGTCCGAATACGGCATGAGAATGTCGCCCGATGTCATGACGGGATTCTTCGTCATTTTTGCAAGGAGCAGTCGACGCACGCCGCCGAGCCAGTCTTCTTTTTTATGTTCACGATCGCGATAGACGTTTGTGCCTTCAATCCAGCTTTCCCACTTGCCAACGTCTTCTTCGGTGATGTGGCGTGTTTGTTGCACGACCGGATTGCGCAACAGTGCAAAGAAAGTCGGGCGTGTGATTGTCCCTTGCTCCAAAATCGTAAATAAGTTGTCTAGAACGTTCTCGGTTTGCGAACTCCTGGCGGGCGAATCGACGATGGCAAACGGAATGTGCAAAAAACTGTCTTTATCGTTCTCGCTGGCGTATTTTTTCTTTTCGGGCGTTTGGTCGAAAATCGTTTTGATCGCGGTGCGGTAACCGTCCAAATCTGGCGATACTACAAGAATATCGTTCACGCACGCACCTTGCTGCATGAGCTTGCAAATAGAAGTGTGCAATGCTTCGACTTCGCGAATCTTTGTTGGCGCGGCAGTCACATCGAGGCTTGTGTCTTTCGTTTTGCAATCCTCTGCGCTAAAATCTTCTAATACATTGCGCCTATTTGCAATCGCGTATTGGACTTTATGCAAAAGCGTGTCGTGCGGGAGTTCGCTTGCGTCGCTGATGGTATCGCCTGCGCGAAAATCAAAATCGTAATTTGTTGCTTGGCACCAGAGCTTGATGTTGTCGCGCCCGGAGCGTCCCCAATTGCAAAGCAACGTGTTTTCGGATTCCGCTTCTTCGTGGGTGTATTCAGGAATGTCATCAACGTCATTGCTGTCGCCCGCATCTGAAATATCAACGGACATCTTTTCGCGAACTTTGTCTATACTCCCTGTGTTATCGCTCCATTGCCCGTCACGCGAAACCCAATTTCTGTGAATCGTTGCGTCTTGTTTGTGAACGGTTGAAGTGTCTTCCCAGAATTCCATGCAAGGGTTTTGGATGTATGCGTAAACATCGTGCGTCTCGGCATACTTCTGCAAGATGACTCGATAGAATTGCCCCATGCCGCCCAAACCGAAAATGAATAGCGGCGTGTTGCCGATATGTTCCGTGTGGAAGTTTACGTTGCCTGCGTTGTCGTGGCATGCAATGTACAGATACGGAATCGTCATGTATTCTGTACTTTCGCCATTTTTGCGCTTGGCCTCGTTCTCGAAAACTTCAGATAAAAGCGAAGGCTTGCCGTCGTGCGCGTGGAATATCGTGGAGTACAAATCGCGTTGCCATTTTTCGCGCTGCGAAATTTCGCGATTCGTGAGTCCGAAAAATGAATCGAGTTTCCCTTGCTTCCACTTGTCGAGAATGCCCGGTGCTGATGTTCCGTCAATGCGGCGGATAAAATTGCTCGGCCTGCTTGTCTCGTATTCCAAAAACAGCGAAGCCATCTTGCTTGCAAAATCAAAGAGATGCGTTTCATCAAGCTTTCCGTCAATCACCAAGTAACGCTTGACTTCTTCGTCCATTTGCAAATAGTTCGGGATGCCGTTTGTCTCTTTGACAAGATGCGCTAGGATGACGTTCCTCAGCATGTCGGAGTTCAATTTTTTCTTGTGCGGGTCATCGCCAATGAGGATTTCCATGAGAAAACGGTCGATCATCATGGAATTGAAACCGACAAGAGACTTCTTTTTTTGCACCCATTTTAACCTGAACCATTGCTCCAGTTTTGGATCCGGAAAAAGAACTGCCGGTGCTTCAAACGGGTTTGTCCAAGCCTTGGAAACGGCTTCGATCATTTCGTCGGCGAGGTTTTCGAGGTTCAGTGCAAATTTCAGATACAGCATGAGTACAATATATCTTTTTGCAAAAAACAGAAAGCCTTCGGCTGGTCGACCGAAGGCTTGTTAATCAAGGAATCATGAAAATCAAATGTTGCGTTTTTAGAAGATCTTATTCTTGGGGCGGTTCTTCGTTGTGTTCTGTGCCATGTTCGCCTTTGTGTGGCTTGGCGTGCTTCATGTGTTCGAACTGCAATGACTTGAATTTCTCCAACTGTTCTTTTGTGAGAATCTTGTTGAATTCCTTTACGCCCTGAATTCTGTGGTTGAGCAAGCCTTCTTGAGCCTTGAGGATATTTGCTTTGGCTGCTGTGATTTTCTTGTCGTCATTGCTGTCGAGGGCTTCGCGGAGAGTCTTTTCGGCTTCCTTCTTTTGTTTGCGAAGTTCCTTGAATGTAGAATCCATCACGCGGCGCTGCTGTTCCAAAGAGACCTTTTGCTCTGGGGTCACTTGCAATACAGAGTCCATGAAGGCTTCGCCTTTCTTAAAGTCGAATTTCTTATCGAACTTCTTGTCGAAATGCTTGCCTTTGAAGTTCGGATCGCGAGGCGGTTCACCACGGAAGTGGTCGCCCTTGTGGTGCGGGCCGTTGTTGTGGCGCATGCAGCATTCCATTTTTTTCTTGCAGCAGTCACCCGAACCGAAATCGTTAAATGCGAATGCTCCAATGAAGAAGCCGAGAGAGCAAGCGAAAATAATCAAGCTTGCGATGAAGGTTTTTGTTGAAGCGTTCATTATTTTGTCTCCTGTAATAAATAGCTGATGGATTGATAGGTATCCAAATTTTCCAGTTCGTCATCGCTAGTTTCGCCAAGGTCGTTGTACCACGAGACGAGTTCATCGGAAGCGGCATTCTTGATGAGGAGCGCTTCGGTGTCCATCTGGTTAAACATGGTAAATACGGCGACGAACGCAACGACTATAAGACTTGCAGCGAGTGCATAAATAGATCTCGTCTGGACAAGTTTTAAGAATTTCTGTTTCTTCGAAGAATCGAGTCTTGCGCAGACCGTTTCCCAAGAATCTTTCCTGGGCTTGATTCTCTCGAGTTTTGAAAAATCGATTTGATCACGCATAGTTCACGTTCTCCTGTAAATAGTTCTTGACAACAGTGCGTGCTCGACTGAGCCTTGCTTTGATGGTTCCTTCGGGCATGTTGTAAATCTCGGATAAGTCCTTGACACCGAGGTCCTCGGCGTCTTTGAGCCAAAGCATGCTTCGCGTTTCGGCGGAGAGCTTTGACAGGCCAATTTCCAAGAGTTCCGGGTCGTAATCTGTTTGTTCCTCGTGCTTGCTTCCGATGGCGGATACGGTCACGAGCTCGATATGTTCCTCTTCGAGTTCGGCGTGGCGCTTTTTGGAACGCAGCCTCATCAAACACTCGTTGACGGTGAGGCGGTATAGCCAAGTGTTGAGCGCGCTTTCGCCGCGGAACTTGCCGATTTTCCCTGGAACGGAAACGAAAATGTCCATCAGCACATCTTCTGCTTCGTCGCGGTTCTTGAGCATTCTGAACGCGAGGTTCAGCACGTTTGTACTGTGGGCTTTCCACAGCATGCCCAGCGCTTCGCGGCTGCCTTCTTTGATTTTCTTTATGATGACCTTTTCGTCCATTTCGTTAGTTTTGATGCATGTGGGTGGGGGAAGGTTGCGTAAATACTAAAATTTTTTTTCGATTCAAATTTAATTATGAAAAATAATGGTTCCCCTACGCTTCGCTTCGAGGACGACGAGCTACTAATGACTAATAACCATTTAATTATATTATATATCGATGCAAAAAATCCTTTTTGAAAAGTTGAAAGAGGCTTTTGCCTCCGTTTTGCCCATCACGCTTATTGTGTTGCTGGTTTCGCATACTCCGCTTGTGTCTTTTTCGGTGAAGGAACTGGTTGTTTTTTCGATTAGTGCGGTGTTTTTGATTGTGGGGATAGGGCTTTTTAACTTGGGGGCGGACCTTGCCATGACGCCGATGGGGGCGTATGTAGGGTCGGGGCTTACCAAGTCGCGGCGTCTATTGTTGCTTGTTTCGGTCTGTTTTGTGATGGGCGTGCTCATTACGATTGCGGAACCGGATTTGTCCGTGCTCGCAGAACAGGTGAAAAATGCCGTAAAACCGATTTTGCTGATTTCGACGATTGGGGTTGGTGTCGGGATTTTCTTGCTGCTTGCAATTTTGAAAATCGTGTTCAAGAAAGATCTTTCGCTGATTATCATTTTCTTTTACATGGTGCTGTTCATGCTCGGGATGCTCATGGTGTCTGTCGGGCGGAATTCGTTTGTACCGCTTGCGTTTGACTCGGGTGGCGTGACGACGGGGCCGATTACGGTGCCGTTTATCATGGCACTTGGCGTGGGTGTCGCTGGTGCAATTGGCGGTAAGAACGCTTCGGAAAACAGCTTCGGCTTGATAGCACTTTGTTCGGTGGGCCCGATTTTGGCATTGATGGGCTTGGTCGTTTTTTCGAAAGGCGATTTGACTTACGAGCTTTCGACCGCGGCATATTCCGTGGAAGCTAGCCTTGGCGAAAACTTTTGGCCGGTCGTTTGGACGGTTGCAAAAGAGGTGTTTATTGCGCTTGCGCTTATTGTCGCTTCTTTCTGTGCGCTCCAGTTTACGGTACTGAAACTCCCGATGGCAAAGCTAGTGCAAGTGGGTGTCGGGATTTGCTACACGTTTATTGGACTTGTGATTTTCTTGACGGCGGTGACGGTCGGGTTCATGCCGATTGGTTTTGAAATTGGATGCGAACTCGCGAAACGGCCGCATGCGCTTGTGACGGCGGGATTTATCATTGGCATGGTGGTGGTGCTTGCAGAACCTGCGGTACATGTGCTCAACAAGCAAGTCGAAGAAGTGACTGGCGGGCTTGTGACAAAGCGTTCCATGCTCATTGCGCTTTCGGTGGGTGTCGGTATTTCGATTGGACTTTCGATGCTCCGCATTATTATCGGTTTCCCGATTATCTATTACTTGTTGCCGGGTTACTTTATTTCACTTGGACTTTCGTTCTTTGTGCCGAAACTTTATACAGCAATTGCGTTTGACTCCGGTGGAGTAGCGAGCGGTCCGTTGACTTCGAGCTTTATTTTGCCTTTGGCGATTGGCGCTTGCTCCGTGATTCACGATGGCGGCGATTCGATTCTGAATTACGCATTCGGTATTGTGGCGATGGTCGCGATGACTCCGCTCATTACGATTCAGGTGCTTGGTTTCAAGGCAATTGTTGCAAGGCTTTGGCGCAACAGGATGATGATGCGTCGCTTGCAAGATGCTGATGATGAACAAATTATTGACTTTGTGTAGAGGCGAATATGGTTGAAACTGTGAAAAAAGTTTTGAAAAGAAGTGCGCCTCAGAAGGTTCATTCAAAAGTTTCGATGAATCGCTTGAAGATTCTCGTGACGACGGTGAACCGCGCAAAGGCTGACTTTTACATGGATTACATCCAGTCGTTTGGTGCGAATATGCAGTTTGTGTTTTACGGGCATGGAACTGCTCCGCGCGAAATCATGACTGCGCTTGGCCTTGCGGATTCGGAACGCGCCGTGATTATAAGCATCATTGGCGAAGACCATGTGCCTGCTGTTTTGGAATGCCTTGAAGAAAAGTTCAGGACGATTGTAAATGGAAAGGGTATTGCCTACACGATTCCGATGTCGAGTGTGATTGGCAAGTCCGTATTTAACTTTTTGAGCGACAACCGTTCCCAGGTGGGGAGAGGATAATCATGAAAGCGAATACACATGAATTAATTATTTGCATTGTGAATAACGGATTCTCCGATACCGTGATGGAAGCCGCAAAGGACGCTGGCGCTCGCGGCGGTACGGTTTTGAACGCTCGTGGAACGGCAAACAAGGAAGCGGAATCGTTCTTCCATATTGCAATCCAACCAGAAAAAGAAGTGGTGATGATTCTTGTGCCGCTGAATGTGAAAGATGCGGTGTTGCATGCTTTGTACGAAAAAGCGGGCCTTGATACGATGGGGCAGGGAATTGCGTTTGCGCTCCCGGTCGATAACGTCGTTGGCCTTACGCCGTGGAAAGTGGAACACAAGGCACCGGAAGAGAAGAAGTAAGGGAACTTTCGTTAGACTTTCACATTGAAGTATTCGATTTCGGGGTGGCTGATGTAGAGACCGCTCACGGATGCTTGCGGGTACATGGCGCCGTTTTCGGTAAGGCTGATGCCTACGCTGTTGAAATCGATAAGCTTTGCGATGTTGAAGATTTCCTTGATGTTTGGGAGCACGGGGTAACCGACGGCGGGGCGGATGCCCTTCCAGCCGCAGGTGCGGTTGAGTTCGCGGCTCAAGTATTCGGCGCCGGCTTCGGCGAGGCGGTCGGCGATGGTTTGCATGAGGAGCACGTCGTAATCGCTGCCGCCTTGTTCTGCCTTGAGCTTTTCAAGGCGTTTGACGAATGTTTCGCTCATGGTCACGGCGAATGCCCCCACGATATCGCGGAAGACGTCTTTCCCGGCAGGGGCTGCAAAGACGCTTGCTGTGTTCGCGTTTGCGGGGGCGATGTAGTCGCAGAGGGCAAGGCAAGTGCCTTCGGGGTTCTGCTGGCGTGCGGTCGTGACTTCGACGAAGTCAGCATCCGTGCCGGTGCGGCCCGTGTTGAAGATGACGGACTTTTCAGTACCGGCGGCAGGGTAGAATGCCTGGACGGCGCGGAGTGCGTATTCGGGCTTTGTGAGCGACTTGATGAGCGCTTCGGCATCGGCCTTTAGTTTCTTCGCTTCTTCTTCGTCCGGCTTGATTTTCCAAGTGAAGAAGAAGTATTCCCAGCTGATGAGCGGGATAATCTTTTCGATAGGAATCGGCGGGAGCTTGCTTTCGCCCATGAACGGCGGCTGTACCGGCTGGTATTTGCTCCAGTCGTACTGGAAACGGCGTTCTTCCGGCGTGGAGGCTGCTGCGGCCATGGCGTTTGCGGCTTCGGTCTTGATGCCGTTTTGCTTGTCGCGGATGCGTTGCTGTTCTTCGCGGTTTTCCTGAATTGTTTGTTCGCGGGTGGCGGGGTCAAGCAGTTTTTGAGCAAGGCCCGGATTGCTGGCGGCGTCGCGCACATGGAACACGGGGCCGTCGTAGCACGGAGCAATCTTCACAGCGGTATGCGTGGGCGAAGTGGTGGCGCCACCAACGATAATCGGGATGCGCTGGCCTGCTTCTTGCATGGCTTTAGCAACCGTGCACATTTCTTCGAGCGAAGGCGTAATGAGACCGGAAAGGCTCAGGATATCTGCTTTGTTCTCAATGGCCGCCTTGACGATTACGTCTTCGGGAACCATCACGCCGAGGTCCACCATGTCGTAGCCGTTACAGGCCATGATCACGGACACGATGTTCTTGCCGATGTCGTGCACGTCGCCCTTGACGGTCGCGATGACGATCTTGCCGCGGCTTGCGGCGTTTGCGTCCTTGCCGGCTTCGATGTAGGGCTGCAAGATTTCTACGGCCTTCTTCATGGTACGTGCGGTTTTCACGACCTGCGGGAGGAACATCTTGCCTTCACCGAAGAGGCGGCCGACTTCGTTCATGCCATCCATCAGCGGGCCGGAAATGATTCCGACGGGGCTGTCGCCACGGTTGATGAGTTCCATCAAGTCGGGCTGTAGCGTTGTAGAGGTTCCCTTGAGGAGTGCTTCTTGCAAGCGTTCTTCGGGCGTTGTGGGCTTTGCTTCGGCGGCTTTTTCGTTTGCGTCGCTCGTTGCGGAACCTGCGCCTGTGCTCATGGCGAAAATAGCCTTTGGATCGTACTTGGCACCTGTTTCTTTGGCCTTGGCTTGTGCGGCTGTCATGCGGCTTGCAATTTCAATCAAGGCTTCGCTAGCATCCGGTTCCGTATTGAAAATCACTTCGGTAATTGCCATGCGGAGCTCAAGCGGAATCGTCTTGTATTCGATAATTGCGCTCGGGTTCATGATGGCCATGCCCATGCCGTTCGGAATAGCATAATGCAAGAATGTTGTGTGCATCGCTTCGCGGAGGTAGTTGTTGCCGCGGAATGCGAACGAAAGGTTCGAAAGGCCGCCCGAAATACGGACCCCAGGGAGGTTGTCCATAATCCAGCGGACGGCACGGATAAAGTCGATGGCGTAGGCGTTGTGTTCGGCCATGCCGGTGGCGACTGTCAAGACGTTCGGGTCGTAAATGATGTCGGACGGGTCAAAGTGAAGTTGCTTCACCATGATGTCGTAAGCGCGGGACGCAATTTGTACGCGGCGCTCGTAGTTCGTGGCCTGACCTTCTTCGTCGAAGAGCATCACGATGACGGCGGCGCCGAGGCGCTTCACGGTGAGTGCGTGTTCGATAAACGCCTTTTCGCCCATCTTGAGCGAGATGGAGTTCACGATGCTCTTGCCCTGGATACACTTGAGGCCTTCTTCGATGACTTCGAAGCGGGAACTATCGACCATGATGGGGACGCGGCTTACAGCCGGGTCCGAAGCGATGAGGTTCAAGAACGTGCGCATTTCGGCGGTGGCGTCGAGGAGACCATCGTCCATGTTGACGTCGATGACGTCGGCGCCGTCTTCGACTTGCTTGCGAGCAATGTCGAGGGCTTCGTCGTAATTCTTTTCGTTGATGAGACGGAGGAATTTCTTAGAACCTGCCACGTTGCAGCGTTCACCGACCTTGGCGAAGTCCTCGGCGTTGCAGCTGTCGGCGCCGTTGCTTGGGCGGACTTGGTCTTTGAACAACGGTTCCAGACCGGCGAGGCGGAGACGCGGGCATGTGACATACTTGGGAGCGGGTTCGCGGCGCTTGTAGTCGGCAGGGAGCTCGTCGAGCATCTTGCGCATGGCGGCGATGTGTTCCGGAGTCGTACCGCAGCAACCGCCAATCATGTTCACGAGTTTGTCGTCCAGATAAACTCGCATCAAGCGGACCATGTCTTCGGGCGTGTCGTCGTAACCGCCGAACTGGTTCGGGAGACCTGCGTTCGGATGGCAACTAAGGTAACACGGGGCAACTACGCCCATACGGCGGAGGTACGGCACCATGCCGTCTGCGCCGAGACCGCAGTTGAGGCCGATGGAAAGCGGGTGCATGTGCATCACGCTCACGGCAAATGCTTCGACCGTCTGGCCAGAAAGCGTACGGCCAGAAGCGTCGCTTACGGTCATCGAAAGCATCACTTCGATCGGCTTGATTTCGGGCAAGGTTGCTGAGCCTGCCGAAGCAGCCGCGGTTTTTGCTGCGGCGATGCGAGCTTCGTTCGCCTTGCTGTAGGCGCTGAGGGCGGCCTTGGCGTTCAGCGTGTCAAAAATCGTTTCGATGAGGATGGCATCAACGCCTTCTTCCATCAAAACGGTGATTTGTTCCAAATACGCATCTTCAAGTTCATCAAATGTAATCGCGCGGCTCGCAGGGTCGTTCACGTCGTCGCTCATCGAGAGCATCTTGCTCGTCGGACCGACGTCGCCCAAAATGTAAACCTTGCGGCCGTATTTCTTGAAGCCTTCTTCGGCGGCCTGCTTTGCGATTTTCACGGATGCACGGTTCATCTCGGCAATGCGATGTTCCTGATGGTATTCGTGCTGGCTTACGCGCTGGCTCGAAAACGTGTTCGTGGTGAGGCAATCGACGCCTGCATCCACGTAACGACGCTGGATGTCGAGAATAATCTCGGGCTTTTCGATGGAGAGCATGTCGTTGTTGGCGCCCTTGATCCCGTAAGTCTGGATAACAGAGCCCATGCCGCCATCGAGCAACATCATCTTTGATTCGAACGCTTCGCGAAGAGTCATTTTATAATTCCGTTGTTGCAAAGTTTGACAATTCGGAAATTCCGCACTGCCACAATATGCGTATATTTGGTTTTATGCATAAAGATAGAAAATGCCCGGCCCGCTGTCACTAGCTGTATATAATAATACCTCTAATAACGGCTCCCTATCGGAAATCAAAAAATTACACTTAAAAACACCCGAGTTCGGGTAAATCCAACTTAATTAGTATAGATTTGCTCTCATGAATATTGTAATTTACGCCCTATTTGCTCTTTCTGGTTTTGCGGGTCTCATTTACGAAGGTTCGTGGGCCAGGTATCTTAAACTTTTCCTCGGGCATTCGAGTTACGGTCAAGTGCTCACGCTCTGCATTTACATGGGCGGGCTTGCGATTGGTAGTTTTGTCGCAGGCAAGTTGGTGGAACGTGTGCGGCGCCCGTTGCTCGGGTATGCGGCGGTGGAGTTGGGCATCGGTATTGGCGGAATCATTTACCATCCGCTTTACATTTGGCTCACGGATTATTTTTACGATTCGAATTTTGTGGCGGGTCTGAGTTCGCGCGGGGCGGAAATCGTCAAGATTATTTTGGCGACGGGTTCGACGCTCCCGATTGCGATTGCGGTGGGCATGACGTTCCCGTTCATTGCGGCAGGTCTCATGCGAAAGAGCGGTGCCGAAGTTTCGCTTCCGATGCTTTACTTTACGAACAGTCTCGGTAGTGCAATTGGTATTTTGTTCACAAGCTACACGTTGATTCCTGTGCTCGGTAATCATGCGACTTTGTGCGTAGCGGCTTCGATTAACTTTTTGCTGGCGGCGATATTCTGCTATATTGGCTACACGGAGCCTGCAACGCATGAAGAAGAATTGGCAGAAGAAGGCGAGGCTGCTGATGGCGCGGAATCTCGTGAAAATGCAAATCGCGCGGAACAGGAAAAAATCGCATATCCGCGAAACGAGGATTATGCGGCTGAACACAAACTACCGATGCCGCCGAAAAATATGTGGTTCTGGATTGCCGGAATTACGGGACTCACTTCGTTTGTCTATGAAATCGTTTGGATTCGTTTGCTTTCGCTGTTGATGGGTTCTTCGAGCCATAGCTTTGACCAGATGCTTTCGGCGTTTATCTTGGGCCTTGCAATTGGCAGTGCCGTGAGTGGAAAGTTGTTGAAAAAAGATTCGCTTGTGGTGCTTTCGCTCGCGCAAATTTTCATGGGATTCTTTGCTCTTTGTACGTTGTATTTCTACAAGCCGTTCTGGGAAGGCATGAATATTGCAAACCAGATTTTCAATACGACGAATGACGGTTATGTTTGCTGGAGTATTTTCAAGTACGCACTTTCGATTTTGTGGATGGTGCCGACGAGTTTCTTTGCGGGCATGACACTCCCGCTGATTACGCTGATTCTCACGCGTGCGTTCAAGAGCGAAGCTCCGATTGGTAAGGTCTATGGTTGGAATACGGTTGGCTCGATTTTGGGTTCGGTTGGCGGTGGACTTTTGCTGTTGCCGGTTTTGCAGCTCAAGGGCTCGCTTGTGTTGGCTGCCGTGCTTGACTTTATGATTGGATTTATTTTGCTTGTAATCTATCGCAAAAAATTCCGCTATAGCGTTTTGTTCTATGTGATTACTTCGATTATGATTTTGCCATCGTTCTTTATGAACTTTGATCCGCACATGATTACGTCGGGTGCGTTCCGCGCGTTCAAGAATTTACATCCGGACGAAAAGATTGTGGTGCGTGATGGCAAAACGGCGACGATTAGTTTCCATGAATCGGATGTTCATTATTACATCAAGACAAACGGCAAGGCTGATGCGAGCATGAGCAAAAATCGCGAGAGGCCGATTGAGGGTGATGAACTCACGCAGGCTGCGACCGCGTTTATGCCGATGGCCATGAAGGATAAACCTTACGATGCCGCAATGGTCGGATTTGGCAGTGGCATGGGTGCGCATTACTTGCTCGCGGACCCGCTGGTGCGCGATTTTGATTGCGTGGAAATCGAAGACGAAATGATGAAACTTGCACGCGGATTTTATCCGTGGAACGCTCGCGGTTATGATGACCCGCGAATCCACATTTTCATTGATGATGCGCAGACGTTCTTCCTCACGAATCGTCGCAAGTACGACTTGATGATTAGTGTGCCGAGTAACCCGTGGGTGAGCGGTGTGGCCAGTTTGTTCAGCCATGAATTTTACGCTAAGATGCGCCGCTACATGAAGCCGGGTGGACTTTGGGTGCAATGGATTCAGACGTATGAATTTAACGATTTGCTGTTCCTAAATATTTTGAAAGCGCTTGATATGACGTTCCCGTACGTAAGTTTGTACAAAGCTCCTGAGGAACCGGACATTATTATTGTGGCAAGTGACGAGCCTGTGATGCAACGCGCCATTGGACGTTTCAGCACGGATTCAGCGCTGGTGAAGGAATTCAAGCGCATCCATCGCGAGCCGGATTTCTTTGGCGAACAGAATTTCTTGTTCACGTCGAAGATGATTACATCGCTTTTGGATGGCGTAGAACCGAACAGCACGTTTATCCCGATTGTCGACAACAAGGCGGAAGAGGCTCGCTTCGTGCATTCGAATGCGCGCATTGTGCAAGTGTTCGACAGCTGCGAAATTTGCTGGCCGGAATATTTGGATTCTGCGGATTATGCGCTCCGCAGGCCGATGAAGGTCCAGTCGATGCTCAAGGCTGGTACGGATCCGTATCGCAGACGTGCATTGCTCGCGTACATGAAAGATGTGGAAAAGAAGGTTAAGGCTTTTGATGGAGTAGAATCGATGCTTGCCGGGAATGCTACGGCGGTTCCGACTTCAGTTCCGGGCGCTCCTGTGCCGGTTGCAAAAGTTGCGGATTCCGCAACGGTTGCGGACTCTACTGCGGATAGTGCAAATCGTCCGAAATTCAAAGTCACCGAGACTTCTCCGGAATGGAAAAAGTTCCGCGAAGAATATGTGGAATGGATGCGCGGCGTGCCGATGGAAGCGCGTGACACGAATGAAGTATACGTAAGAATGCGCAATCTAGTGAATGCAGGCGCATTCCCAGAATCGTTCGTGGATGAATTCAACATTATGGAAGCGGCGCGTGCAAAGGATTACAAGCTGGCTGCGTTCTATGTCGCGAATTTCTACGAGAAGTACGAAATTGCTGCAATGGATGAATTCTTCTTGCGTAATGCGATTATGATTGCGTTCCTCGCGCACAATCCAACGCTCGCCAATGTGCTATACAAGGAAGCAATTAAGCCGCATGAGGAATTTGCTCCGATTGAAAAGCTCTTGATCCAGAAGGAAATCCCGAGAATCCGCTTGAAATAATTGTTGGCGTGTCATCTTGATCATAAAACAAAAGGAAGCGTTTTTGCGCTTCCTTTTTGCATGAATTCTCGCCTTACTTCGACTTCGCTCAGCACAAGTTGCGAGAATGACAAGTACTGCGGTTATAATTTAATACCTAACGCCCTATCAACTAGAACAGGAACGAAATGCCGAGATTCGCGTAGAACGTAAGAAGTGTTGATTTCACAAAGGATTCTTCGACGGTCAAACCTTGATTCAAGAGGTTTGTAAAGCTCTGCACGATGCGAAGATCTATGTGGACATTTCTTGTGAGCATGTAGCCGCCTTGGATTGCTAGGCCGACTTCCATGTTGGTTGAAACGAACGTATTTGAACTCTTGTTCCCGTTGTTTGATACAACACCGCCATTTGCTTCTGAACTGAATTCGGAATCGCCCATCAGCTTGAGGCCGAGATGTAAACCGGCTGCTGCGAAAAAGTCGTATTGCTCGAACGTGTAGCGGAACATGATTGGAAGTTCAAACAACATAATGTTGAGCTTAGCCTTGTTCGTGTAAACGTCCATGTCCTTTTCGTAATTGTATTGACGATAGTTGAATGTGAGTTCCGGTACAAGGCTAAAGTTCTTTGTGAACATCGAAATTTTAATGATGAGGCCTGCGCCTACGTTCCATCCTGCGCCCCAACCTTCAGAATTTGAGCCGAGGAAAGTGTTAAAACCGCCCTGCAAACGTGCACCAAGGAATACGGATTGCGAAAAGCCTTCACTGCGTTGCTTGCTAATTTCAGAACGCGATGTAGTTTGAGTCTTGTATCTTGCATATGCGCTTGCATATTCTTCGTCCGTTGCAAATTCGCTGTCGTTTGATCCGTCGTAAGAGCCGGATTTGCTCTCGGAAGACGCAGACGGATTGGAATCGACAGAGACCCATTCGTCATCATCGGAGCTTTGAGCGAATGCGCTTGTGGAGAGTGCTAAAACCAAGGACGCGAGAAGGCAAGATTTTCTTAAAAGCATGACGGAATTATAACAAAACGTGGAGGTTCAACGACTTAAAAATATTTTAATACGAGTGAAAAGATGAGAAAAAAAAGTTTACAAAGGGGCTTCTGAGGCGAGTTTTTAACGTTATTTTGAAAATGGGAGTCTTAGTTCCAAATAGTGCTTCGCTTGCCTAGCCTGCTTTTGCCGTTTTGTCGCGCCATGCAAAAGTTTCTATCTTTTGCCTCGAAAATTATAAAGCGGTTTTGCTAGCGAGCTGGCAGAACCTATTGAGGTATAAATAATGGCTAAGTATAATCCGCAAGAGATCGAAACCAAGTGGCAAGCCTACTGGGAAGAACGTCAAACTTTCAAGACGGGCGAAGATAAGTCCAAGCCCAAGTATTACTGCTTGGACATGTTCCCGTACCCGAGTGGCGCAGGCCTCCATGTGGGTCACCCCGAAGGTTACACCGCCACAGACATCATCTGCCGCTACAAGCGCAGCCGCGGTTTCAATGTGCTCCACCCCATGGGTTGGGACGCTTTCGGTCTCCCTGCCGAACAGTACGCTATCCAGACCGGTACGCATCCGGCCATCACGACCAAGAAGAACTGCGACAATTTCCGCCGCCAGATCAAGCGCCTTGGCCTCTCTTATGACTGGAACAAGGAAGTCAACACCACCGACCCGAAGTACTACAAGTGGACGCAGTGGATTTTCAAGCGCCTTTACGGTACCTGGTTCGATGAAGACCAGCAGAAGGGCCGCCCCATCGAAGAACTCCCGATTCCTGCCGACGTGGAAGCTAAGGGTGCTGCCGAAGTCCGCAAGTACAAGGATTCTAAGCGCCTCGCTTACTACGCCGACGCACAGGTGTGGTGGTGCAAGCACTGCAAGATTGTTTGCGCGAACGAAGAAGTTTTGAACGACGGTTCTCACGAAAAGTGCGGCACCAAGGAAGTGGAACGCCGTAACCTCAAGCAGTGGCTCATGCGCATCCCGCTGTATGGCGACCGCCTGCTGAAGGGCCTCGACAAGCTCGACTGGCCGCAGGGCGTGAAGGACATGCAGAAGAACTGGATCGGCAAGAGCTACGGTGCCGAAGTGGATTTTGCCATTGCCGATGCTGAAGGCAAGCCGACCGAAAAGAAACTCCGCGTCTATACGACCCGTTGCGATACGCTGTTTGGTGCGACTTATATGGTCGTTGCTCCGGAACACGCCATGGTGCCGGAACTCACGACTGCCGAACAGAAGGCTGCCGTGGAAGAATACGTGCACGCCGCCGCTCTCAAGAGCGACCTCGACCGTACCGAACTCGCCAAGGAAAAGACCGGCGTGTTTACCGGTTCCTATGCCGTGAACCCGCTCACCGGCACGAAGATTCCGGTGTGGGTTGCCGACTACGTTTTGACCGGCTACGGCACGGGCGCCATCATGGCTGTGCCTGCTCACGATACCCGTGACTTCGACTTTGCAAAGAAGTTCAACCTGCCGGTCATCTGCATCATGGAACCGGATGCAAGCTGCCCCGAAGATGTTCGCCCGAAGGTTCTCGCTGGCGAAGCTTGCTGGGCTGCCGACGGCACCTACATCAACAGCGAAAATGCAACCCTCTGCCTGAACGGCCTCAACAAGAAGCAGGGTATCGCCAAGGTCATCGAATGGCTCGAAGCCAACAAGATCGGTAAGGCCACGGTGAACTACAAGCTCCGCGACTGGCTCTTCAGCCGTCAGCGCTACTGGGGTGAACCGTTCCCGATTATCCACTGGGAAGATGGCGAAATCTCTACCGTCGATGATGCCGAACTGCCGGTGCTGTTGCCGGAACTCAAGGACTACAAGCCGGGTGACGGCGGACAGTCCCCGCTCGCAAACGCCACCGAATGGCTCCAGGTCACCGACAAGAACGGCCGCAAGGGTATCCGCGAGACGAACACCATGCCGCAGTGGGCGGGTTCCTGCTGGTATTACCTCCGCTACATCGATGCCTGCAACGGCGATGCCTTCCTCGCGAAGGAACTCGAAAAGTACTGGATGCCGGTCGACCTCTATGTGGGTGGTGCCGAACACGCCGTGCTTCACTTGCTCTACAGCCGTTTCTGGCACAAGGTCTTGTTCGACCTCGGCCTCGTCTCTACCGACGAACCGTTCCAGAAACTCTTCAACCAGGGCATGATTCTCGCCTTCGCTTACGAAGATGCCGCTGGCTCCAAGGTCCCCACCGACGAAGTCGAAGAGAAGAACGGAAAGTTCTTCAAGAAGGGAACCGACATCGAGCTCAAACAGATTGTGGCCAAGATGAGTAAGTCCCTGAAGAACGTCGTGAACCCCGATGACGTCGTCCGCGACTACGGTGCTGATAGCCTTCGCTTGTACGAAATGTTCATGGGCCCGCTCGATGCAGTGAAACCGTGGCAGACCAAGGGTATCGAAGGCATGAACCGCTTCCTCGGCCGCGCCTGGCGCTCCGTGGTGGGCGACGACGATGCCGCTCCGGTTTACGTTGACGAAACCGCTCCGGAAGCAATCGAAAAGGTCATGCACCAGACGGTTATCAAGGTCACGAACGACATCGAAAACATGAGCTTCAACACTGCCATCAGCCAGCTGATGATCTTCAACAACGAAATGATGAAGATGGACAAGCGCTACCGCGAACCGTGCGAAACGTTCGTCAAGCTCTTGCACCCGTTTGCCCCGCACATCGCCGAAGAAATGTGGAGCATCCTCGGTCACAACGAATCGCTCACGAACGTCGCCTGGCCGGAAGCCGACCACTCCAAGGCTGTGGAAAACACCGTGGAAGTCGTGTTCCAGGTGAACGGCAAGGTCCGCGCGAAGGCAAGTGTCGCCAAGGACATGG
The DNA here is from genome assembly GCA_947165045.1 of uncultured Fibrobacter sp. Taxonomy (GTDB): domain Bacteria; phylum Fibrobacterota; class Fibrobacteria; order Fibrobacterales; family Fibrobacteraceae; genus Fibrobacter. Next base: position 40,223 of record CAMUYW010000013.1, read on the forward strand.
ACAAGGCTGCTTTGGAAAAGCTCGCACTTGACAACGACCGCGTCAAGGAATTTACCAAGGGTATGCAAGTCGTCAAGATTATTGCAGTGCCGGGTAAGTTGGTTAACGTCGTTGTCAAGCCGGCATAACGACCGCATGAAGGATTGCCCCTGAGCCGAGTGTAGCGACCACGCTTGCGTGGGCATTACCGAGGCGATTGGGCAAGGGCTCGAAGAGCCCAATTCATGGCTGGTAAGACCGTCGTGAAGTCCATCGTCGTTCCAGGCAAGCTTGTGAACATCGTGGTGAAGTGACGCTTTGCGTCATCCTCGACCAAGCGAAGCGCGGGAGGGGATCCATAAACTTAAAGACCGTAGCAATTTCGCTGCGGTCTTTTTTACTAGCTCGTAGTTTCGGATTGTGCGTTTATTCGCACTTGAATCCTTGCAGTTCCAGCCCGGCACGCATTTCGCCGTATGTGGAGGTGCGTTTCATGTCCATTGCTTTCATGAAGCGGCAATCGTTGTCGATGTGCATTTGGAAACCTGCCATGGTCGGGGTGACTTCACCTTTGCCACTAGCTTGTATGTGAGCCATCATTTCTTCGCGTTTGTCGCTCATCTCTGGCGGAACGAATACGTCCGTGACGATATCGACGTTCTTGATTTCGGTGTCGCCGAATACGAATGAAATTGTGACGATATTTTTGAGACCGTGGAATTGACCGTTGACTTTGCAGACAAGGTTTCTGTCTTTGCCTGTCTTTTTAGCGGGCTTCATGGCTTGCTGCTTGACTGCTTTAGGCTTGTAATCGAGCGCCTGCAAGAGCTGTTCTTCTTTGACGACACCGACGAGGCGGTTTACAATTTGTCCGTTTTTAATCAGGAAAAATGTAGGGAACGCTTGAATTGGAAGCGTGTTCTTTATTTTTTCGATGCCGGGTTCGTCAATGCCGACAGAAGCGACTTTGATATCGCGGTAATTCTTGGCGATGCCGATGAGAGTTGGAATCATCACGAGACACGGCGGACAACTGGTCGATGAAATTTCCAAAATGACCGGCGTTTTGGAATGCAGAATTTCTTTTTCAAAATTGCTGTCGTCCACTTTGACGATGCGGATGTCTTCGCTTTCGGCGCCTTTGGCCTGAGCCTGCGAAACGCCTCCTACGGCAAGAACTGTGGCTGCGGCAATTGCGATGACGTTTGAGAAAAATCTGTTTTTAAAAATGTTCATGTAGACTACCTTTTCTTGTTTTTGAAAATAGAAAATGTTATAGGGAAAAGGTAGCTTGGTATAGTTTTTTCTTATAATCGTTGCTGTGTCGGTGGCCGAGTGATTTCCGTTTGTTGGCACTCGCCGTTTTTGTTCTTGCGTGTTTTTATTTTGCCGCTTCTTCCTTATCCTTGGGAAGGATGAGGTTTAAGGCGACCGCAAGAATGAATACGACCGCAACGCAGTTTTCAGCGAAGATGGTCTGGATGGTTTGCGGGAAAATCTGGAACATCTTGGAAGCCGAAGTAAAGCCGAGGCCAACGCTCAGCGACATGCTGACGATAATCATGTTGCGCTGCGAAAATCCGCTCTTGGCAATCATGCCAAAACCTGCGAAGAGGATGGAGCCGAACATCATGATTGTGCAACCGCCGAGAACCGCTTGCGGGATGGTAGTGAGGAGCGTACCGATAGGCGGGAAAATGCCGCCGAGAATCATGATGCCAGCGCTTGTCGCAATGGCGAAGCGGTTCACGACACCGGAGAGCGAAGCGAGCCCGACGTTCTGGCTGAATGATGTAATCGGAGTGCAGCCGAAGATGCCGGAGATGGTGCTCACGAAACCGTCGCAACTGATGGCACCGCCCATTTCAACCTTGTGGATTTGACGCTTGAGGGCGCCGCTGCAAAGTGCGCTGGAGTCACCGACCGTTTCTGTCGCGGAGACGAGGTAAATCGCGACAACGGAGAGAATGGCGCCGAGATGGAATTCTGGAGTGAACGGGAGAATCTTCGGGAGCGCGATGATGCTGCAGTTGGAAAGTCCGGAGAAGTCTACCATGCCCATGCAAAGCGAGAGAATGTAACCGACGATGAGGCCGACCAAGACGGAAAGCGAGCGCAAGAATCCTTTCGCGAAAATCTGCGTGAGCAAACAGGTGAGGAGCGTGACGCTACCGACAATCCAGTTCTGCGCGGAACCGAAATCAGCGGCGCCTTGGCCGCCAGCGAACGAATTTGCACCAATCGGGAGAAGCGAGAATCCGATGGACGTTACAACCGTGGCGGCGACGATGTGCGGGATGAGCTTGAGCCAGTATTTAGCGCAGAGACCAAGCAAGCCTTCGACAATACCGCCCACGATGACAGCTCCCATGAGTGCGCCCATGCCTTGCGTAGTGCCGATGGAAATGGAAACCGAGAGGAACGTAAAGCTGATGCCCATCACGATGGGGAGCCTGGAACCGATTTTCCAGATGGGGTAGAGCTGGATGAGCGTGCCGATGCTCGCGATAATCATGCAGTTTTGGATAAGCGAAGCGGTGATGCCCTTTTCAATTCCGACGACATTGGCAAGGATGATGATGGGGGTAATGTTGCTCACGAACATGGCGAGCACATGCTGCAAGCCGAAAGGGATGGCCTGCAAAAGCGGTACGCGACCGTCCAACTGATAAATGTTATCTGAAGTCTTCATGATTCTTGCTAGGTTAAGGTGGTGCTGCAATTTATGTCGTCATTCTCGTCCTCGCCTTCGCGAGGGCAGGCTCCGGCGAGAATCTACTGTTCGCGGAACTTGATAAATCCTGTTTCGGGATCCATGCTATCGACAATCGCGATGGATTCGAGACGTACGCCTGCAGCGCGGAGCTTTGCTCCACCGGGCTGCATCCCTTTTTCAATCGCAATCCCGACACCGACCAATTCGGCGCCCGCTTGCTTCACAAGATCAATGAGCGCCGTGCTTGCTTCACCGTCAGCGAGAAAGTCGTCAACAATCAGAATTTTATCAGTTGGCTTTAGATACGGACGCGAAACAAAAATATCGTTGAATTTTTTGTGCGTGAAAGAGTAGGCCTTTGCCACGTATTTGTCGTCGGTGCTGTTGACAGTCTGGCCTTTCTTTGCGAAAACGACCGGAACATCGTTGAGGTAGGCGATAAATGCCGCGATGGCGATACCGCTAGCTTCGATGGTGAGAACCTTGTTGAATTGTACGTCTGCAAAACGACGCTTGAACTCTTCGCCGATTTTATGCATCAGGCGAATATCAATTTGGTGGTTCAGGAAACTGTCAACCTTAAGGACGTTGCCGGGCTTGACGACACCATCGGCAAGGATTTTCTGCTCAAGAAAGTTCATGTTTGAAATCTAGCAAAAAGCTCAATTTTTGCAATTATTCGAATTGCTTACATTGCGGAATCGGATTGTCGGAATTTCCCTAGAAGTGGGTGAAATGTCGAAAAGTGGGGGTGCTTTAGCTGGAGCTGCTCAAAAGTGATTAAACACCTGTTTTTGCGTATGCGACTCAGTTTGATATGGTGGCTCTCTTGACTGCGTATCATAATTGAGATACATTTGTAATAACACTCGTGTACAGAAGGGGGAGTATTATGAAGAGCTCCCGGAATAGACCTATCGAGGAAATAGTCGAGGATACGGGCCTTACCGAAGAAGATGTTAAGACTTTGTAGATTCTTGTTATAGTCTCTCCCTATATCTTTTCTTGCATTTCTCATATTTTTGCAAAATTTCAAAAGTTTAGCCTTGACTAATTAGCCTAGGCTTACTAATTTTAGTCTTGTCTAATAAAATTAGGCGACGTTAACGTTTAAAGGATCATCAAATATGGAAAACAATCACGTGAAGCTCAGCCAGAGCCTCGAAGACTATCTGGAAATGGTGCACATGCTTCGCTTGGCGAACGGGATTGCCCGTGTCAAGGATATTGCAGCCGCCCTTTCTGTGAAGATGCCTTCTGTGGCAAAAGCGATTCTTGAACTTAAAAAGCTGGGCCTTGTGACTCAGGAACCTTATAGCGGTGTGGAACTCACCGAAGAAGGTCGTAAGGCGGCTGCCGATGTGCTGAACCGCCATATTCTTTTGAAGGGCTTTTTGATCCGTCTTGGCGTTTCCGAAGCGATTGCTGATAAGGACGCCTGCAGCATGGAACATATTCTTTCTGCTGAAACCCTTTCGACAATTGAAGACTTCATGAAGAGGGGTAATGAAGGCGCTGTTGCGAAAAAGGCGAATGCTTTAAAGGCAAAAAAAGGAAAATAAAATGGGTTGTAATTGCGGTTGTGGAGGCAAAACCTCTACAAAGAAATGGGATCTTGAACCGAAGTTTTCCGACCTCAAGAAAGGCGATAAGGTGGAAATCGTTGGTTATAACGAGGGCGATGCCCGCTACAAGTCCAAATTGCTTTCTATGGGACTTGTGCGTGGCGTGACGCTTGAAGTTTTGCAGGTGGCTCCTCTCGGTGATCCGATTGAAGTCAGTGTTTTGTCGTACCGTCTGTCGCTTCGCAAGCAAGAAGCGAACGTTCTTAAATTGAAGAGGGTCTAATGGCTCCGAAGCTTTTTACTATTGCAATTGCCGGTAACCCGAACTGCGGTAAAACGGCTCTTTTTAATGCCCTTACGGGTGCTCGCCAGAGTGTTGGTAACTGGCCGGGTGTGACTGTCGAAAAGAAGGAAGGTTTTTTTGAACTCGGTAACCAGCACATCCGCGTGGTGGACTTGCCGGGTACTTATGCGCTGTTTGCGAATGCGGAAGATGAACGTGCCGCTGTGGACTACTTGCTCACTCGCGAAGCGGACCTTATTGTCAATATTATTGATGCTTCGAACATTGAACGTAATTTGTTCTTGACGTCGCAACTTGTCGATATGCAGATTCCGATGGTGATTGCTGCAAACATGATCGACATTGCGGAAAAGCGCGGTTTGCATTTGGATTTGGATATCCTTGCTGAACGTTTCGGTGTGCCGGTGATTCCGCTTTCGGCCGTGAACGAAAGAAGTATCACGAACTTCATCAGCGAAATGGCTCACGTTGTCGCTGGCAAGAAGATGACTCCGAAGGCTATCCATTACGGCGAGAATGTCGAAAATGCCGTGAAGTATTTGGAACCGAAGGTTGAACCGGTTGCAAAGCTTTTGGATACGGATGCCCGCTGGGTTTCGCTCATGTACTTGGGCAACGAAAAGAGCTATTCGGACAAGTTTGCAGAAGCCAAGGTCCAAATCAACAAGGCCGAAGTGACCAAGATGCTGAACGAAGAAAGCGAATTTGCAATGGCAGATGCGCGTTACAGCTTGGCTCACGAAATTGCAGGCAAGACGATTCTTTCGAACCGTTCTAAGAGAACCTGGTCCGATAAGCTCGATTCCGTTTTGCTCAACCGTTTCGCTTCGCTCCCGATTTTCCTCTTGGTGATGTACCTGGTATTCTGGGTGGCCGTCACGATCGGTTCTGCGTTTATTGATTTCTTTGATACCCTGTTCGGTGCGATTTTCGTGGATGGCCTTGGCTACTTGCTTACGGATGTGCTCCATGCGCCTGGCTTTGTGTCTGCAATTCTCGCCGATGGTATTGGCGCCGGTATCCAGACGGTTTCGACGTTCATCCCGGTTATCTTCTTCATGTTCCTCTGCCTTTCATTCTTGGAAGACTCGGGTTACATGGCGCGTGCGGCTTTTGTCGCTGACCGCTTTATGAGATTCCTCGGGCTCCCGGGTCGTGCATTCGTGCCGATGATGGTCGGTTTCGGTTGCGGTGTGCCGGGCATTATGGGCTCTCGCGTGCTCGAATCCAAGCGTGAACGTTTTCTCACGATTTTCCTTGTGCCGTTCATGAGCTGCGGCGCTCGCCTTCCGGTGTATGCGTTGTTTGCTGCGGCATTCTTTGGAGCCCAGGCTGGGACTGTAGTATTTGCTCTTTACCTTGCGGGTGTTCTCTTTGCGATCGTGTACGGCTTGATTCTTCGCCGCTCCTTGTTTGTGGGTGAGGCTAGCAACTTTGTGATGGAACTGCCGCCGTACCACTTGCCGAAATTCAAGTCGCTGATGATCCACTCTTGGCTCCGTTTGCGCGACTACATTATCCGTGCCGGTAAGGTGATTACGATTGCTGTTGCCGTTCTCGGCTTCCTCAATAGCTTTGGCTTTGTAGACAAACTCTACACCGAAATCAATGGCGAAAAGACCGAAATCGTGAAGGCCGAAGAAGGCTACGTGATGGTCCAGGACGAAAAGGAAGTCCCGCTTCCGGAAGGCGTCGTAATTGACGAATCCAAGATTAAGACGGAAACGGAATTCACGGCTGGCAATGGCGATTCCGAAAACAGCTTGCTCTCTGCAATTGGTAAAGCGATTACTCCGATTTTTGAACCGTTCGGCGTTGAATCCAACAACTGGCCTGCTTCTGTATCGTTGTTCACGGGCCTCCTTGCTAAGGAAGCTGTGATTGGAACGATGAACTCCTTGTACTCCATGGCGGGGCCGGGTGATGCTCCGGCTGCTGCCGAGACCCCGAAGGCTCCCGAAGCTGCAATTGCGGCTCCGGAGAAGCCCGTGGAGGTTGTGGTTGCTGATAGCTCTGAAACTCGTCATCCTGAACAAAGTGAAGGATCCAGTGAAGTTTCTGCCGCTGTTGACTCTGCTGTCGCGGATAGCGCGGTTGCTGAAGCCGACTCAAATAAGGTCGCTGAGCCTGCTGAAGCCCCTGCCGAAGAAAAGATTCTCATTGCTGGCGTGGACGAATGCCCGGCCGAAGAAGAGGAAGAAGGCGGTGCTCCGGATATTCTCGGTGCATTCAAGGAAGCCCTTGGCACGATTCCAGAAAATCTGGGTGCCGTTTTTGGAAGGCTTTTGGATCCGCTGGAAACTTCGGGCAAGTTGAGTGAGCAGGAGTCTGCAGAGCTCAAGAAAGTCACGCTCGATAAGATTCTTGAAGCCAAGGCAATTACTTGTGAAGAATATGCTTCTATCGAGACCTTCAGTGAAGATGAAGGTGCAGACAAGGCTCGCGAAGAGGTGTTTGCAAAGCTCGCTGTTGCAGGCCTCACCTTGAGCGAAGATGAAATTGGCGCTCTCGAAGAAGGTGACTTGAGTGAAACGGCTGACATCTATGCCAACCTCCGTTCTTACTTCCACAACCCGGACAAGAATGGAAACCCGGTAGACGGATTTAACTGGCAGGTGTTTGCATTCTTGATCTTTATCTTGCTCTACGTGCCTTGCCTTGCGGCGATGGGCGTGGTCGTTCGCGAAATTGGTCTTGGTCTTGGTGTGTTGATGGCTGTGGTCCAGACGGTGCTTGCCTGGGCGGTATCGATACTCCTCTACCAGATTCCGGTGGGCGGCGACAAGTTCTGGATTGTGTGCTCGATCATTGTGCTTGTGGCGACATTCGTCTTCCTCAAGCTCTTCGGTATGAGTGCAAACAAGAAAGGTCGATTTGAAGATTAAAATCTAAAGTCCAGTTTCATTTGAGTCAAGAACCATTAAGGGCCGGTCGGCCAAAAGCCATCGGCCCTTAATTAAACCTTTTAAGTTAGATTAAACTAATAAAGATAGAGCAGGCTAAAATGATTGAATCAAATGAAGAACAGGAATGGATTGAACTGATAAAAACTTGGCACGCTCTTTGCTTAAAACATAGCGAAAAGGGCAAAAAGCCAAGGATTTTGTAACACAAAATGTAAAAGTCTAGACGGGGTGTTACAAAAAAATAAAAAACCGTCATAGGAGAGACAAAATGAAGACTCGTTTAACTTCTAATCTGTTGTTCGGCCTTGCTGCCGTTTCTATTCTTGCTGTCCCCGCTCTCGCTGATGAAGCCGCCGGTGCGGCGCCTGCTGCAAGCGGCCCGGAAGTCAAGTTCTCTGGCGAAGTGGAATTTGACGCATACACTGGCGATGTGATTAATGATGATGTTCAGAATCATAGCTATGCATCGACTTTTGACTTGAATGTTGATGTGAAGTTTAACGAAAAATGGTCTGCATCCGTGCAGCTTGAAGCCGATGGCGAGACGACTGATCCGACCGCTATCTACAATGGAGCTTTTGTCCAGTACACGCATAGCGACAAGTTTGCCGTGAAGTTTGGCGACTTGACATTCTCGGAAGGCGCTTTCCTCAACTATTACGGCTATGACGATCCGGCAGACAATGCGGCGGGTATGGCAGAACATGATATTCGAGGAGTAGAAATTGACTATAGTGGCCTTGTTTTTGGCATCGGCTTTGGTCGCGGTGACAACGATAACGCAGTTTGTGTGGAAGATGAATGCGTTGGTGTTGCCTATGACCTCCACCTCGCTTATGAACTTGGCCTTGGCGAACATGTGTTGCGTCCGTTTGTGGATTACAAGTCCTATCAGGAAGCTAAGCACAATGAGCTGCATGCCGGTCTTGATGCTAACCTGAAGTTCGATGCATTTGCATTCCACTTTGTTTACGGCTTGCATGTAGATGCACTCAAGGAAGATTATCCGAAGGCCACGCACGCTTTGCTTGCTGAACCGTCTTTGGATTTGGGCAAATTCAATGTGAAGGCATCTGTGTTCTACGCCGCTATCGACAAGAAGAATCCGACCGTTCACGGTGAAGAAATTCCGGAATACTTCTTTGTCTATGGCGAACCGGGCGTAAAGATTAACGATGCTATTGCTCTTGGACTCCCGCTTGAATACCACACGAATACGCTGAAAAAGTCTGATGATACTTCTACGTTTGACGTAGGTCTTCGCGCTTATGCAACTCCGGTTGAAGGCTTGGAAATCACGGGCTTTGCAATGTTCGATATTCCAGTCGGCGATGACGCTGGTGACGATACGGGTCTCAAGTTCGGTCTCGAAACAGTGTTCGCTTTCTAATAAATTATCACTGAATTTTTTGCCATAAAATTAAATCCCGCTGCGATGAAAAATCGTTAGCGGGAATTTTTTATGCGTTTTCTTCGCGTTCCAATGGCTTGTTTTCCGCAATTTTAATAGCACGTTTGTTTTTGTACATGTTATTGTCGGCTTTGTTGAATGTGTCGGCAATAGTCGTTTCTTTTGCTTTTTCTGCAATGCCGATGCCGTATGCGATAGAAACTTGCTTCCATGGGAATGGCGCGTTCTTGGTGGCATCCATGCTTTCTCTAAGTTGCCTGAGAAGGTTACGATGATCGTTTAAATCTTCTCCGGTTAGAATTGCAATGAATTCGTCGCCGCCAATTCTAAAGACTGGACTGTGCGAGAAAATTTGGCAAATCATTTTGCACGAATTGATAAGGTAAGCGTTGCCGTTTTCATGGCCGTATGTGTCGTTGATTTCCTTGAGGTTGTTTGTGTCTAGAACGACAATGCCGTATGCTTCGACTTCGCCATTTTTGATGCGTTCATCAAGTTCTGTCAAATAGGTGTCGTAAGCCATTTTGTTGCGGATGCCTGTGAGCGAGTCTTGGAAGGCTAGCCCTTGCATTTGCTTCATGTATTGGCTGATGTGGAACTTGACTGCAGTGAAGCTCTTGGCAAGATCGCCGATTTCGTCGCTTTGACGGATGTTGAAATCGGCATTCATGTCGCCAGTAATCATTTTTTTAGCTTCTGCCGTGAGCTTTTTAAGTGGCTTTGTTATGCTCCTTGAGAAGAATATTGAAATGGCTGTTGTGAATGCTAAAAGACCCAGAATGAAAATGATACTTTGTCTAATATGCTTGTCGCGTTCTTCGTTGATTTCAAGGATTGGTGCGATGGTGACGAGATTCATTCCGTTGATTAGCGGAATTGTCAACTTAATCTGGTTATCTTCTGGTTTAAATGTGAGTCCGTTAGGAAGGGTAGGGTGGTAAACGATGAAGCCTTCGCTATCTTCTAAGAACGCAAATCCTGTTTTTAAAAGTTGAACTCGCGAAAGTTGCTTGGTCAGTTCATCGAAATCAATGTCTATGCCTGTTACGCCAATTTCTTTGTTATTGGCAAACATTGGAATGACGTAAGAAATGACGTAGGAATTGATGTTTTTGTTGAAGTAGGGCTGGAGCCATACGGGGTTGCCTGATAAAATGGGCCTGTAATACCAACCGACATGTTCCATATCTGTTGGGCTGTATTGTGCAATGTTTGTGGGCGTGTGGGACTTGAATAATCCGTCTTTAGCGTTTTTAACGAGAAAAACACCTTCATTTGTGTGGGTGATTTTGGGATTGAATCTAACGTAGACGCTTTTCGTATTTTCGAGATTGTAAATGGTTGATTGGAGGCGTTCTCTGATGCCTTCGATATTTGTGTGGTAGTTTGTTTCGTTTGTCAAAAATGTGGAATCCTCGTGTATTTGCGAATGGATCCCTGCGGCAATTGCCATTGTATATTTTTCGTGCGATTCAAACAGGTAATTCAGTTTGGCTGCTTCGGCGTTTGCTTGGTCCTTCATGTACTGTATGGAATTGTTCTGTGTTGTCTTGCTAATGAATACTGTGCTGAGTATACCTAGCGAGAGCGTTCCGATGAGCGTACACGATAAAGAAAGAATTAAAATTTTTGACTGGATTGAAACTTTCATAGCTTACTCGGTTTCTTTGCGGTCTCTTAGCATGTCGTTTTCGGCGATGAGTAGTTGTTCAGACAGCGATGATGATTGTGCGTTCTTGCAAATGGCCGTACCGAAGGAAAGGAATATTCTTTCCCACGGAGTGTCTGCGTGAATTGTGTTCTTGACGCTTTCTTTTAATTTTTCTTGGAGTTCTTTGAGATTCTCCAAATCATTGTTCATGAGAATGACAACGAATTCGTCATCGTTAGCCCTAAATACTGGACTGTGGTCGAACGTGGTGCAAATGAGCTTGCTTGCTTTTTGCAAAAGAATAATTGATTTGGAATTTCCAAATTTGTTTCGGACCCTGAAAAAGTTGTCGATGCTCACAACGAGAACGCCGTAGGATTCAATTTCACCAGAGATGGACTTTATGTTAAATTCGTTGATGTAGTGATCGAGCGAATTCTTGTTGCGGACATTCGTGACTGGGTCTTTGAATGCGAGCCCTTTCATTTGTCCCATTGTTTCTGCAATGCGTATTTTAGCGTTGACGAAACTTTTGGCCAGATCGCCGATTTCATCGTTTCTTTTTATGTTTAAGTTGATCCCCATTTTCCCATCGATAAATCTGTTGGCGTAATCAGTGAGGAGCCTGAGCGATTTCGTAATGGTGCTTGCAAAAATCAACGATGCTAAAATGAATGCCACTAAAATCAACATCGTGATGAGAATTAAGTTCTTGATGAGATTGTCGCGATTTGCTGAAATGGAAGATTTGGGAATGACGAAAGTCAAATCCATTCCGTTCGTAAGTTTGTTGTGAATGAGCAGGTTGTTGTCGGGCAGTGTAAATGAGTGACCTTTGGGAATACTTGGATGAAAGAGGATGTTTCCGTATCGGTCTGTGAGGAATGCGTAGTCTTTGTCGAAGATGCGGATCGAAGCTATTTCTCGAGTGATGTAATCGAAGTCAATATCAACGCCCACGACGCCGATAGCCTTATCGAACTTGAAAATCGGAATGACATACGAAATCATGTAGATGCCGATATTCTTGTTTTGGTACGGCTGCATCCATGTAGGTCTTTTCGTGTTGATTGGCGTGTAGTACCAACCGACATGTTCAATATCATCGGGGCTGTACTTCGAAAAGTCTGTAGGCTCGGTAAAGCGGAGCTTGTGATCCGTCGAAGTCATTGCCATGAAAACGCCCGAGGTTGGCGGTGTAAATTCGGGATTGAATCGCAAGTAAGCTGCGACCGCTTTTTCTGTGTTTCCAATGGTCAGGCGGATGAGCTCTCGGCTTTTCTCGGTGATTTGTTCGAGTTGCTTCTCGTCAGTTAATTGCCCGAGGCTGTCAAGCATTCCGGTGATTGCAATTTCGAGCGTGTTGACATACTGCTCGATGCTCTTTAGCCGGTTGTTTATTTTGATAGTCTCAATATTTGTTAGACTGTGTAAATTTTTTTCTGTGCCCTCGTAAACAATCTTGTCTGTAGTGTGCAGGCAAAGACCGCCAAATGCGAGTGCACAAAGGATTAATCCTGCGAGTGCGAGGAGTAAAATCTTAGTCTGGATCGTGGCTCTTAACTGATGTTTCATCTCATATTCCCGATATTTCGATGACTTTTTTGTTGTTTGTCGATCCCATTACCACCGAAACGTCGCGCTTGTGTACGTGAAAGTGTTCTGCGATGAGCTTACAAATGGCCTCGTTTGCGGCGCCGTCGACGGGCGGTGCCTTGACTTCGACCTTGTAGCTTCCGTCAGGAAGTTCTGTTACACTTTCGCGTTTGCTGCGTGCATGAACTTTGATATTTATTTTCATGGCGCTATGTGAGTGCGTTTCCGCCGTTTTGCATCATGACCGGCGCTTCGAATTCTGCACGTGCCTGTTGGTCGTTTTCCATTGCCGAAAGGAGCTCGTCTTGGCTGTGAATAAGCGCGCGGCAGCGGATGAAGTAGTTTGTACGGAGCTGGCGAAGCTGCTCGATTTCTGTACGCAAGTTTTCGCTCTCGCGCTTGATGCTTTCGACTTCGCGCATGGCGCGGGCTTTGGCTTCGGCGATGATGATCTCGGCTTCTTTCTCTGCGGAGGCCTTCACTTCGTTAATCGTGCGCTGCATGGTGACTACGGCATCTTGAATCGTCTTTTCGATTTGGCGATAGTAGTTCACGCGTTCTTCGGCGACCTTCAGGCGTTCCGTTAAGTTCGTGCGATCGCGGAACATGTTTTCGAACGCGGTTGCGGTTGTCTCCAGAAAAGCTTTCACTTCTTCCGGATCGTACCCCTTAAAAGATTTTTTGTGAAATGTCTGGTTTCTGATATCGAGCGGTGTAAGTTCCATAAAATCCTTCTATTGCTCCATTATATATGTTAAAGATATAAAAAGGATTTGGAATGTAAGGATGACGTAATGTATGGAAGTGTCATTCTGAGGCTCGAAGGACCGAAGAATCCAGCGACGTTTTGAAAGTGGCAAATTTTAACTGTTTATAGGATGTTGATAGAATGTGGTGAAGTTGAATGGTTTTTGTTTGGGTCCCGTTTGAGGTGTTTTTTTACCCTTTAGCAGAGATGTAACCCCTTGATAAATACTAACATTTTACTAAATTTGAGTCTCAAAAAATTCTGTTTTCATAGAAAGGTTTTATCATGAAAAGAACATTCCAGCCTCACAATCGTAAGCGCGTTAACAAGCACGGTTTCATGGCCCGTATGGAAGACCGTTGGGGTCGTGCAGTTTTGAGCCGTCGCCGTGCTAAGGGCCGTAAGGTCCTCACCGTTAGCGACGAAATCTATAAGAAGTAAGTCGGGGCTGGCTTATAGCCACTCTGCGTTCTTATCGGCTGCCCAATCAGCCCGCTTACCGGCAAGTAGCCGTCCAAGGAAAGTTCGTCCGCGCGCCTTCTTTTAGTATGCGTTGGATTGAAAGTCCGGACGGTTTTTGTCGTTTCTGCTTCTTGGCTAAGAAGAAGAACGGCAACGCCGTGTATCGCAATAAGTGTCGTAGGCTCCTGCGACCACTGTTTTATGGTGTTGTCCCGAATATCAAAAAGCCCGTTTGGGCTATGATTATCGTGAATGACAATTCCAAGGAAATGTCTTCCGAGCGTTTCCGTGAATCAGCCCAGAAAATTTTCCATAAAATGGAATGGGACAAGCAGCCGGATGTGGCAGAAGGTTAAACAAGCCTTGGTGGCGGTGCTTATCGCCCCTATCCGTCTTTATCAACTGGTTCACCCCTATTTTTTCCATGGGGTCTGTCGATTCCAGCCAACGTGTTCAAACTACGCAATTGAAGCTTTACGTCTGCACGGACCGTTCAAAGGTTTCTATCTTGCGGTTTTTAGAGTCTTAAGATGCAACCCCTTCTGCAAGGGCGGATATGATCCCGTTCCGCTCCCTAAGGATAAAAAATGAACAAGAATACAATCATTGGTTCCATTCTTATCGCGGTCATCGTGATTTGGTGGATGGCTGTCAATAATGCAAACGCCGAGGCGCAGGCTGCCGCTCGTGCAAAGGCTAAAGCAACTGCCGCGCAGGTTTCCAAGGATTCTAGTGCTGCGGGTTCGCTCGTGGTGCCGAAGAAAACGCCTGAACTCAAGGCTGCTCCGGTTTTGGGCGGTGATGCTAAGGCCGCGGAATCGCCGGTTGTTGCGGACAGTGCTGCTGCGAAAGCAGAGGTGAAGGCTCCTGCCGAAATCAAGGAACGCACCGTGACGGTCGAAACCGACAAGTTCATCATGACGCTCACGAACAAGGGCGGCAAGGTCAAGAGCGTGATTGTGAAGGCTCTTGCAGACTCTGCTGGCAAGTTCCCGGAACTCATCCAGGATACGACGCTTGGCGCATTTGACCTCAAGCTCGATAACGCAGACCTCAGCGAAGCGATGTTTGCGATGGGTGTAGTTCCCGAAAAGATTGTCGTGACTGACAGTGCTTTTGTCCAGTTCGTCTTCCAGGATGCAAATGGCAACCAGGTGATTCGTTCTTACGGCTTTACCAAGGATGGTCAGGGCGTCCGTCAAGAAAACAATTTTATCGGATTTAAGCCGAACACTTATGAGCTTGCATGGAATGGCGGTCTCAAGGAAACGGAAGAAATCCCGAAATCCAAGGGCTTTATGGGTCTTGGTGGCGGCAGCACTTATTACTTCAGCGAAGTTGTCTTTAACAACATTTACTCCGTTGAACGTGAAATGCCGCGCGAAGCAGCAACTTTCAATTCTACCGAAGGCAAGGTTATTTGGGCAGGTCTCCGTCGTAAGTATGTGGCTATGACAGTCCAGTTTGACGAAGCTGTGCCTGCAACGCTTAAGACTAAGCAGATGAAGGTCGATAGTGATGTCGATCCGGGTACGTACAAGCTTACGATTGCCGATGATTTCCGCGGTGCACAGTCCCTCAACTACGATTTGATGGTTCTCCCGCTCAAGTGGGATGACCTTGCTTCGCTCAACAAGGACTACGAAAAGATTATCGTGAGTGGCTGGAGCTGGTGCGGTGCGGATGTCTGGTTCGTCTGGATTTGCAAGATGTTGCTCAAGCTCTTGAACCTCTTCTATAGCATTATTCCGAACTACGGCATTGCCATTATCCTTGTGACGATTATCGTTCGTGGCATTACGACTCCGTTCACGGTTAAGCAAATCAAGTCTACGCGTGGTATGGCCGCTCTCAAGCCGCAGCTCGATGAAATCAACCTCAAGTATCGCACCGATCCGCAGAAGAAGCAAGCCGCAATGATGGAACTCTACAGCAAGAACAACATCAACCCGCTCGCTAGCTGCACGGGTGGCTGCCTCCCGATGCTCATCCAGATGCCGATTTTCATGGGCCTCTTCTTTGTGCTTGGCCGTGCAATCGAACTCCGTGGCGCTCCGGCATTCCTCTGGATTTCGGACCTCAGCCGCAGTGACGTTGTTTGGAGTGGCATTAGCATTCCTATCATCATGCCGTCTGGTCTCGCCATTCTCCCGTGGCTCATGGTGGCAACGACATACTTCCAGACCAAGGTGACGATGAGTTCTAACGCTGGTATGGATCCGGCACAGCAAAAGATGATGGTGTGGATGATGCCTGCCATGATGCTTTTGTTCAGCGCCGTGATGCCGTCTGGTCTCGTGCTTTACTGGATTATCGGTAACATCTGGAGCATTGCTCAGTACAAGTACATTTACAGCAAGTTCCCGCCGGTTAATGGCACTCCGAAGACTTCTTCCAAGCTCAAGGGCAAGAACGTCAAAGACGCCGAAATCGTGAAGTAATTTGCGTCTATCGTCATTCCCGCGAAGGCGGGAATCCATTAAGTTCGCAATGTCACCCCGCACTCCGTTGCGGGGTTGTCTTTTTATATGTGCATTAAATTACATCGTTCCGGATTCAAGTCCCTTCACAGGAACGTAACGGATTGAACCGTCCGGCGAAATAATCATCGCAACGCCCGAGAGGTAATTGACCCATTTCCACTTTTCATAGTAGCGCACATTGGCGTGCCCATCGGTGACGTAGGCGAGGAGTGGTACAACCAAGTAGTCGTGCGTACACATGAAGTTGACGCGTTTCATTGTTGGGAGGTTTGCGAGGATGCTATCCTTGAGGAGCTCTTCGCTGCGTGTTTTTAAATCGTAGAAAGCGTCTTCGTATGCGCCGGTAAAGCCGTATTTGGAATACACAATCCAACCGCCGTCGGCACTGATGTAGTCGCTTGCTTTGACGCCATCTTGAACGTACCAGTTGCCATCCATGTAAGGGAGGATGTCGAGCGAGTATTGCTGTTGCCCTTTGCCTACAGCGATTTCTCGGCATGTTTCTTCGGTGCGCACGTAGCCGGAGTAACCGTAATAAAAGTCTTCATTGGCAATGGCGGCAAGGCGGGCTCCGAGATTGCGTGCGTAGAGCCTCCCGTTTTCGGTTAATGGGCCTTTGGGGCCCGTGTCGTCAGTACGCTCGCTGTGGCGGATGATGAAGACTGCTTTTTCGTCGTGCTTTAAACTTGCGTAAACTTCGGCGATGTCGGTGAATCCGTCGGCTTCTTGCGGGGTGGCGGTACGCCATGCGCCGCTATCGAAAATGTAATAGGTGTCGTGACTGACGCGGCCTTCGCGAATTTCTTTGTCGTAAGTGCCAGTGCCAAATCCGGCGGTGTCTTTTTCCATGGGCTGCGCAATGCGCCATTCTTTGGAGCTTACATCGCAAATGAATCGGACGGTGGAATGGTCGGCGTGCTCGTAATCGTTTGCGAAGAGTGCACTTTGCCCTTGATTGACGAAAGTGAGTTGCCCTGCGTTTGCTTCGGTGCATGCTTCAAAGCCGTATGCGATGGGAACGAATGCGCGCATATAACGTTCGAAATTCGGAATGGCTGAGGCTCCCCATGCAGAAACATTGTTGCGGATGTCGTTGTATTTCCAAAGCGTATCGAGGCCTACGACCCAGTCTGCAATTTTGATTTTCCAGTTCGGATCATTCCAAATGCCGTCGCCTTTGATATCTTCGGCGAGCGTGTTTATGAGGCTCATCATTTCAGTCTCGTCGCGGTCGCCTTGCAAAATGGCGGAAATCGCAAACAATGCGGCGCTGTATTCGCTATTGCCGAACATGTTTAAATCTTCAGCGACTGGCTTGTCTGTGCGACCATCGGTAAAGTACGGCTGCGAATAAAGTTGTATAGTATCGATTCCGAATGCTGCGAAAATCTCGCGTTCCGCTTGCGCTTTCGCTTCGGCAAAATCAATGTGGTTCATTGCAAGTTGCTCGATGCGTGGAATTTCCAATTGCGTGAGAATGTTCACGTTGACGGAATCGCGAATGCGAGCGGGTGCTGTTGCGCCGGCATCCACGGAGGTGTTTGCAACATGGGTCAATGCCGAAAGTGTCACAGGGCTTGCGGAAGTTCTTCCGGTCACGACATTCTTGTAGAATCCCGTTGCAGAAATTTTGACGTAGTTCGAATTGGTGTTGACACTGTTTAGTATGTAGTGCCCGTTATTGCCTAGTATGCAGGCACTAGTGGAATGGCCATTTCCATCGGCTCTATAAAAGTTGATTTCAGAGGCTTCGTTCAGTGTAACAGAAGTTCCGAAGATGAATTGCCCGTTCTGTACAATTCCAGAGACGGAATCGTGATATAATCCGCTAAGTCGAACTGTATCTGCATCGAGAACTTGTATATAATCCAGTTTCTCGGTAACATGCAAAAATCCATCGCTGCAGGTAATGCTGAAATCTGTGGAGTCTGCGGCGCTGCGCCATGATCCATTCACGCACAAATGCGCTATGTTCTCGCTTTGTACAAAGAAGGCGCGACCTTCGCGGCCTGCATTGCAAGCAGGGAGCTCGTTTGTGGTTTGAACTGTCAATGAATCGAATTGCGAAACAGGTTCGTTTTGCCCACCGTTTTCTGGCCCGTAACTATTGCTACTTCCGTTAGATGGGTTTCCATCGGACCCGCAGCTAACAGCGAACAACGCCGCAGCAAAACCAATCGCTGTTAAATACCAAATTTTCATTCCATATACCTGTTTCGTTTGAATCCTGTCATCCTGGAGGGCGTAAGCCCGATAGGATCCAATTGTTTATACGTCATTCCGGCCTCCGAGCCGGAATCTATCATTTCTTAATTTTATCCAATAGCCTTTTCGCGGGGAATCCCACAAGCTGGAATCCCTTTTCCCATATAAAATCTTTAATACGTTCCACCTTGGTTTCGTTACATTTCGGAAGCCAATTTGCATCAAAGTCTGCATCAAGGCCGGCGCCTTTTATGAGTGCGGCGTAGTCCTTGTTGAGCGCATCGTAAGCGTGGTGGCGTACAAAGTGTTTTTTCTCTTCGTAATCGAAACGGCGTTCCAAAAGCTTGCGCTTGATGAATCCGGCGCCTTGGGCGATGAGCTCATCGTAAGCGAAGAATACGGGACGCTCTGTGTGATAGAGCGATTCCATGATGACTTCGGCTTCGGTGAATTTTTCGCTTAAGCCCACTTCGAGTTTACGCGTCACGTCGTAGAATTCGGTCTGCTCCGGCGTTTCTAAAAGATGCAAGAAGAACACGCCAAGGGCGGCGGGTTTCATGTACAAGAAGAACGACTGCAAGTGCGGTGCGAATTCGTCGTTGCTCGTGAGCGATACAACGTCGGCAGGGCTGTTTTCGGCGCGTTCAAAGAATTCTTTGAATTTGTTCTTGTAGTAAACGATAGAATCATTGATGAGCAGTAAACGTTCCACGTCACGCGTAATGACACCGGGAGCGTAGTTGCCGGCAGCATCGGTGCGGTTTGCCTGCATCTGCAAATAACGCCGCCACATGCCAAAATCAAACCCGCGATTTTCAGTGAGGAAAAGCTCGATGTGGTTTTCCTTCAAGAAATCGTAGGTGTCGTTCGAAAGCGTTCGGCGATTCGTGAGGAGAACGACCTTGAAGTCGGTCTCCGCGAGATGCTTGAGCGCAAAGCGGACATAGCCGGGGAGGTCTTCCCCGGTCTGGTAACTGGCATAGAGGGCGACTTTATTGCTTGCGTCCATCAACTACCTCTCTTTATCTCCCGCGACGGCCTCCGCGGCTGCTACGACCGCGACCCTTTTCGCTGGACCTGCGGCCACGTCTTGCTTCACGCGGTTCGCTGGCGACGTGGAATCCTTCACCGAAATCTCTGGAATCTCGACGGCCGTGCCTGTCATCACGACCATGACGACCTTCACGGCTGTCGCGGGAATCACGGAAATCATCGCGGTTTTTGCGGAGTCCCTTGTGTCCGCGGGCATCGCGACCGGTACGTTCGAAAATCGGACCGTCAAAATCTTGGCGTCCATGACGACCGCCAGAAATGTATTCCGGTTCATCGAATTCATCGTCTTCGTCCGGCTGGCTCACATAGCCGAGTGCTTCGGCGGCCGCGGCGCGGTCAGCTCTTTCATTGAAATTGCGAATGTCGCGTTCGGTATCTTCGCGGGTACGGCGCTTCTTCGGTTCAGGGCTCAGCTTTTCGGTGATGCTGAAGTCTGCCTGGCCGCGCAACGGATCGACGCGCAACAACTGTACCATCACCTTGTCGCCACGGCGGAAGGTGCGGCCGCTACGCTTTCCGTAAGCAAGGCCCTGGTCCGGGTTGAATACGTAGAAGTCGTCGCCCGAGATATCGCGGTAACGCACAAGACCTTCTGCAATCGGATCGTCGATGGAAACGTAGATGCCCCATTCTTCGATGCCAGTGACATTTGCTTCGAAACTGTCGCCAATGCGGCTCTTCAAAATCCAGCAGCTGCACACCTTGATGGCAATGCGTTCCACCTTCATGTTCTTGATTTCATTTGCCGAAATCAAGTCGCAAACTTCAATCACGCTGTTCACGCGGTCAGCGGTAATTTCCTTGCCTTTACGTGCAAGTTCACGATGGCACCAAAGGTCGGCGTAACGGCGGATCGGCGAAGTGAAGTGGCTGTAATCTTGCCAGTTCAATGCAAAGTGACCAAAGCTGTTCGAATCGTAGTGGGCCTTCTGCATACTGCGCAAAATGCGGTTCGTGAGCGTTTCGTCGCCCTGGGCGCGCTTCACCAAATGTTCGTACAGCTTGAATGCCGTCGGATTCAAGTTCGTGTCGCCACTGCGCGGCTTGCCCAAATCACGCAACATCACCGGAGCGTCCTTGAACAGATCCGGGTACATGTAGTACAGTTCCATGATGTCCTTCGTGTCCGGAGCTTCATGGATACGGTAAATGCCTTGCA
>CAMUYW010000014.1 GCA_947165045.1 uncultured Fibrobacter sp.
TTCCTTGCGGTCACCAATCTGCTTGTAACGCAGTGTCGGGGTAATCGGGCGATAAGATTTCAGACCCATGGTTATACTCCTTCAAACTCGGCAATCTTTTGCCCGGCCTTCAAAGTGATGTAGGCCTTCTTCCAGTTCGGTTTCTTGCCAGCGACCATACGGACGCGCTTGATCTTGCCGCGGTTGATCAAAGTATTGACCTTAGCGACCTTGACTTCAAAACGCTTTTCGATTGCAGCCTTGATGTCTTCCTTGCTAGCGTCCATGGCAACCTTGAACACGTACTTGTGCACATCGTTACGGCGATTCACCATGTTCTTCATGGTTTCTTCGGTAACGTGCGGAGCAACGAGGATTTCACGAATTTCTTTCATTAGCGGCCTCCTTCAAGTTCTGCAAGAGCAGCCTGAGAGATGACAACGTTGTTAGCGCGGACGACGTCATAAGTGTTGACATCTTCAACGCGTGCGCAACGGCACCAAGGAATGTTGTTGGAGGAAAGATAGAGGTTCTCATCCTTCTTGCTAACGATGAAGAGAACGTTGCGCTGTTCAATGCCGGACTTGGCGAGAACTGCGAGAAGATCCTTAGTCTTCGGAGCATTGAAGCTGAGAGCTTCGAACACGGAGACCTTGCCTTCGCTAGCCTTGGAGGCGAGAGCGGAGTGGAATGCAATCTTCTTGACCTTCTTGTTCACCTTTTCGAAGTAGTCATGAGACTTCGGACCGTGAGCCTTGGCACCACGAACCCAAACTGCAGAGGTGTTCTGACCGGAACGAGCGCGGCCCGTACCCTTCTGCTTCCACGGCTTCTGGCCACCGCCGCTGACTTCGCCCTTGGACTTAGTCTGAGCAGTACCCTGACGGTTGTTGTTCAGGATAGCCTTGATGTGGAGGTACATGCAGACCTTGTTGACTTCCTGGTCGAAGAGAGCCGGGAGCTGGATATCATTCTTGAAATCGCCAGTAGCGGCGAAAAGCTTTGCACTAGCCATTAGTCTTTCCTCACCACGATAATGCTGTTCTTCGGGCCCGGGACAGCGCCACGGACGAAGATCAGGTTGCGGTCGCCATCAACTTTGACGACCTGGAGGTGCTTCACGGTCACTTTCTTGTTGCCGTATTGACCAGCCATACGCTTACCCGGGAAAACACGACCCGGATAGGAGTGAGCGGACGTACCACCCGGTTCGCGCATATTGTGCGTACCATGGGAACGAGGACCGCTATGGAAACCATGGCGCTTGATAGTGCCAGAGAAACCATGACCCTTAGAGATGCCAGAGACGTTCACAGTCTTTGCATCAGCGAAGTCGGCAGCGCCGAATTCCTTGCCAACCGGCCAGGATTCGAGATCAGCGACATCAAATTCAGCGAGGTGTTCACGAACAGCCACGTCAGCCTTCTTGAAATGGCCGACTTCTGCCTTATTGGCACGCTGTTCCTTCTTGAGACCAAAGCCGATCTGGACAGCAGTGTAGCCGTCCTTCTCTTCTGTCTTATGGCAAACGACCACGCACGGACCGGCTTCGAGAACCGTGACAGGGACGCATTCGCCCTGTTCCGTGAACACTTGGGTCATTCCCAATTTCTTTGCGAGAATACCGTTCATTGTTATTAGACCTTAATTTCGACTTCAACGCCTGCCGGCAAGTCAAGTTTCATGAGGGAATCTACAGTTTGCGGCGTAGCATCAAGGATGTCGATAAGACGCTTGTGCGTACGGGATTCGAACTGTTCACGAGAAGTCTTGTCAATATGCGGAGAGCGGAGCACCGTATACTTCTGGATCTTCGTCGGGAGAGGGATGGGGCCTGCAATACGAGCCCCAGTGTTCTTAGCTGTATTCACGATATCTTGAGCAGAGCGGTCGATCATACGATGATCGAAGCTCTTCAAGCGAATACGGATGCGTTCACCAGCCATGATTATTCCTTACTTGATGATTTCGGTAACAGAGCCAGCACCAACAGTACGTCCACCTTCGCGGATAGCGAAGCGGAGCTGCTTTTCCATGGCGATCGGAGCGATGAGGTTCACGTGAATCGTGACGGTATCACCCGGGGTAACCATTTCGACGCCTTCCGGGAGCTGAATCGTGCCGGTAACGTCGGTGGTGCGGAAGTAGAACTGAGGACGGTAGCCGTTCATGAACGGCGTGTGGCGGCCACCTTCGTCCTTCGTGAGAACGTAGATTTCAGCCTTGAATTCGGTGTGCGGAGTGACAGACTTCGGAGCAGCGAGAACCATGCCGCGGACGATGTCCTTCTTTTCAGCGCCACGGAGCAAGAGACCAACGTTGTCGCCGGCCTGAGCGTCGTCGAGGAGCTTACGGAACATTTCAACACCGGTGATGACGTATTCGGTGGTTTCACCGAGACCGATACGTTCGACCTTGTCGTTCAAGCGAACGACACCGCGTTCGATACGGCCAGTAGCGACAGTGCCGCGGCCAGTAATCGTGAACACGTCTTCGATCGGCATGAGGAACGGCTTGTCGGTATCGCGCTGCGGGAGCGGGATGTATTCGTCGCAAGCGTTCATGAGTTCCATGACCTTGTCCTGGTATTCCGGATCGCCTTCGAGGGCCTTGAGTGCGGAACCACGGATAATCGGCGTATTGTCGCCGTCAAAGTCGTACTTAGACAGAAGTTCGCGAACTTCCATTTCGACGAGGTCGAGAATTTCGGCATCGTCAACCATGTCGCACTTGTTCATGAACACGACGATCTTCGGCACGCCAACCTGGTGAGCGAGAAGGATGTGTTCGCGAGTCTGCGGCATCGGGCCGTCAGTAGCAGCAACGACGAGGATAGCGCCGTCCATCTGAGCAGCACCAGTCACCATGTTCTTCACATAGTCAGCATGCCCCGGGCAGTCGACGTGTGCGTAGTGACGGTTAGCAGTGGTGTATTCGACGTGAGAAGTATTGATCGTGATACCACGAGCCTTTTCTTCCGGAGCGTTGTCGATTTCATCGAAACGCTTTGCAGCGGCAAGACCCTTAGCAGCAAGGGTGGTGCAGATTGCAGCGGTCAAAGTGGTTTTACCGTGGTCAACGTGGCCGATGGTGCCAATGTTGCAGTGCGGCTTGCTTCTGTCAAAATGTTCTTTTGCCATTTTTTCCTCTTCTTCAGCAGAAGGTTTATCGCTTCAAGTTCAAGAGAACTACACGAGTTCCCCGTATTTTCGCAAAGCATAGGAAGCGGTACTCTGCGAAATTGGAACACAAATTTAATAAATCCTAGATAATTTGCAAGATTTTTTCTTTTGAAATTTCGCTAAAAATGCGAATTTTTGGACTTATCCACAATTTTTTCAACCAATTTTCGGCTGTGGAAAACGGGCGCAAATACCAAATAAGAAATGCCTTTTTTTGCTCAAATTCCAAAGGTTCATTATTTTATTTCAACTATAAAACCAACTTTTTAACATTTTATCAACATTTAGAAATTTAAGGCTGATTTTTATTAACACATCAGTTGCATAATATGTAAAAAGATTTTTACATTTATTATTTTTACAATATTTTACACTTTGACATAAACTATTGACGATCATCGCCTTCCAAAACCAAAAAAATATTTCGACGGACATGGACGCTTGTCTACAAAATTTCTTCCTCTTCCACCCCACACAACTGTGCCAAATCGCACTAAAAAGTTTTTTTACAAGACATTATATATAATATTTCTATCTTTACACGAGGTGTTTGGGGAATATTTCTGAGGAGTTTCTATGAAATACCCCCTTTTGAAGTCCCTGCTTTCGCTAGGGACAATAATTTTGGCTTGTTCTTGTTCAGACGATAAGTCGCCCAGCAACGGCGGCAATGATCCCGTTGTACCCTGCGAAGATGCTTGGTACTTGCCTGCTGAAGGCCTTTTGCTTTATCAGGACTTGAGAGTTACTAATCTTTCTGGAGAACAAGTCGGCACGATCGTACCTGTTCCTGCTACAACAATCGTCATTATCAAGGACATGGCAGGGAACACTGTCAGCCAACTGGATTTGAGCAATACAACGCAGCTTAAAGGCGACCCGCTGAAATGCAGCGCAAATCCGCAAACGAATATTCCTTCTTCGACTTGCTTTAATGCATGGTATCTTGCGGCAACCAAGAACTACATCATCTACGAAGACCTCACCGTCACAGACGAAGCAGGCATACCTGTCGGTTCCATCATCGCTACCTACGGTTCAACGATGGTGAACATGGTGGATTTGTTAGGCAATCCTCTCATCAACAATATCGATCTCTCCAAGCTCCCTTCCATCCCGAATGACGGTGTCCGTTACAGCATCTTGGAAGCCGCATACCATGTGAAGGATGCAACGGGCGATTATGTCATTTACCCGAACACAGTCGTTACAAAACCTGATGGTACTCCCATTGGTTTCGCCGATTTCACAACGGGAACAATCAAGTCAACCGATAACATCACCGTAATCACCACGGCTGACTTCTATAAGCTTCCGGTTCTCTCACCGGGCGCCAAATGCGTAGACCTCATCGTTCCTATCGTTTCATCGTCTAGCGTAACCGAACCTCCGATCACTAGCTCTTCTTCCAGCGTCGGTCCTGTTATAAAAAGCAGCAGCAGTTCCAAGGCAAAGAGCAGTTCATCTTCTCAGCCGAAGAGCAGCAGCAGCTCCGCTCCCAAGAGCAGTAGCAGTTCTGCACCTGTGACCGGCAAATGCCCGACAATCAAGACAAAGGGCGGCGCAAGCGGAAGCGGCTGGGCAACCCGTTACTGGGACTGCTGCAAGCCTCACTGCTCCTGGCCGGAACATTCTGGCGGTAACTACTCCAAGCAGTGCACCAACAAGGGTAAATCTGCAAATACCAACTGGGGCGACGGTAGCGTTTGCAGCGGCGGTTCTCAGATGACTTGCACAAGCCAGATCCCGTTCACAATTGACGGCTGTACCGAAATGGCATTCGCCTTCGCAGCAGTTCCGGCAGCAAACGGCGGTTCTTGCGGTAAGTGCTTCCAGCTTACGTTTACCGGTACGGGCCACTACAGCTCTACCAACGCAAACACCAGAAGACTCAAAGACAAGAAACTCATCATCATGGCAACAAACGTGGGTGGCGACGTTCAGCAAGGACAGTTCGACATCATGATTCCAGGTGGTGGTGTCGGTATGTTCAACGGATGTTCTAGCATGGGCTGGGGCGGCCAGGGCGCTCAATACGGCGGTCTCCTTTCCGATTGCGAAACCGAAACGAACTACTCTTCTGGAAAATACAAGAGCTGCCTCACCGAAAAGTGCAACAAGTCCTTCGCCAACGACGAAGAAGCAAAGAAGGGATGTCTCTTCCTTGCCACATGGATGGAAGCTGCAGGCAACCCAGAACACAATTACGTGGAAGTCGAATGCCCGCAAGTGCTCAAGGATAAGTACTAATAAAAAGTCAAAAACGGAACTTAACGCCCCATTTCGGGGCGTTTTTCTTTTTTGTAAGTCTTTGATAATAAACAAGTTGTGTCTTGGTTCACATCAACCCATTGTATAGTTCTTTTTACTCTTATTTACGAGCATTTTTTTCAATAAGATTTTATCTTTACGCCGGGATGATTGGATTCATGGGTGCAACTTTTCAAGGGCTTAGTATACACTATGAAGAATAAAATTTTCAAAACCCTCGCCATTTTCGGACTTTCCTTTCTTGCATGGAACTGCTCCGAAGACGTCGCCACAGCCGCACAAAACGGCTTGGAAGCAATAACTCCACAAGCAAAGCCAGCGCTCGAAGTAGATCAAAGCAGTTGGATGCTCGTGGCCGGCTCACAAATTTTCTTAATCGTGCCGAACGGAACAGGCACCTATCTCGTCACCAACGAAGCTAGCATTCCTGTTGGTGCATTCAATGTTGCAACAGGCTCTATCGTCGACTTGAGCGGCAATCCGGTTGTAAACAACGTAGAACTAGCAACACTCCCCATCGTAAGTCCGGACAAGACCATTTCTTATCCAGATGGTTCCAAAGCAACGATTACCGGCGAAACCCTCCTCCTCCCGGGTGGAATCGATCCTAATTCTTTGACCGGTGGCACAAGCGCTTCCGTTAGCAGCTCCTCGGCATATATCCCGACCCAGAATCCGGTAGCAAGCTCCAGCTCTGCTAAAACACAGACCCCGGTCGCTTCGTCTTCTTCTCAGAAGACACAACAACCTGTCGCTAGCTCTTCTTCTCAGCAGCAGCCAAAATCCTCCGCTACATCGAACAAGCAATGTGACGGCCAATGCTACGACAGCGCCTCGGGTACGTGCGTCGGATATCACAACCAATTGACGGGTTCCAAAGGCGAAAAATACGCCTACGATGAATCTTGCAAATTAAACTGCTATTACGATCCGAACAATCAAAACTGCCAAGGCATGACCGGCTCCACACCGGCAAGCAGTTCATCTCAGCCGAAGTCCAGCTCTAGCGCTAAGTCTTCTTCGTCTCAGCAACAGCAGCAGAAGTCGTCCAGCAGCAGCCAGCCGAAATCCTCTAGCAGCTCTGCCAAGTCGAGCAGCTCTCAGGCTCAGAACAACCCCAACGCCTCCGCTGAAGAAGCTCAATACCTCAATGCAGGTGCAGGCGGTCAGCAAGGTTTCGCTACCCGTTATTGGGACTGCTGCATGCCTCACTGCTCCTGGCCGGAACATGGCGGCGCAGCCAAGACTTGCGATGCCAAGGGTAAGACTCCGATCGGAAACACCAGCGGCAGTATCTGCTCCGGTGGCCAAGGCACCACTTGCACAAGCCAAATTCCTATAATCGTGAGCGACAAGCTCGCTTACGCTTTTGCAGCAACTCCAGGTAACGATGCTACATGCGGCAAGTGCTTCGCCCTCACCTTTACCGGTACCGGCAAGTACGAAACCAAGGCAAACCATAAGGCTCTCGCCGGAAAGACACTCGTTGTGATGGCATCGAACATCGGTTACGATGTACAAGGTGGTCAGTTCGACATCATGATTCCGGGTGGCGGATTCGGTGCATTTAACGGTTGCAGCCAGATGGGTTGGAACATTCCGAGCAACTCCACTACATACGGCGGCCTCCTCTCCGACTGTGAAAAAGAAGTCGGCTACAATGGTGACCTTCTCAGCAAGCGTAAGCAGTGTCTCACCGAAAAGTGCAATAGCGCCTTTGCAAGCGATACCCAAGCCAAGGAAGGCTGCCTCTTCCTCGCTACTTGGATGGAAGCTGCAGGCAATCCTAACCACACTTATAAAGAAGTTCCGTGCCCGGCAGCCCTTAAGGCTCAATTTTAATCTTTCATAGTAAGAATTGATGAAAGCACCCCTTTGCGGGGTGCTTTTCTTGTATATGAATGTATTGCATTCAACCCAGAATCAAAAATTTATCAAGAAATATGGAAACTATAGTTTGCACACATTTTAGGGCAGATTCATAACGTTATGAAATGCACTATGACATTGACGTCATCCGAAAAGCTGAAATAGAACTTTTAGCACAGATGCAAGGAGCAACTTCCTTATCGAAGCAAAAGCTCGCTCTAGATAGTGGAATTAGCCGCCAGCATATTGGTCTTGTCGCAAAAGGCAAACGCAGTCTTTCCGTCAAGTCGTTTTGTGATTTAGCCGATGCTTTCGGTTGTACGCCAACTGAACTCATGGCAAAACTCGAAGTTTTAATGAACGAGCAGGTCAATCTCCAAACGCCTGCTGCAGCAGACAAGGCAAAAGGTATAAACTACATTAACAGAGCCTTTACGGACAGGAATAAACTAGATAGCCTGTTCAAGAAAAAATTTTGATTGAGTCGCTATATTAGAACTGTTCCAGAAGACGAATGCGTTCAGGCGTGTCTGGATGCGTACAGAACATGATATTCGCCTTAGCTACCCAACCCTTGAGGCTCATGTTGTTATCAAATTCCTCGTCAGGGTGTATTACGTAAAGCTGGGCAACATCGCTCCGCTGCACATCGGCAAGCCCGGGATTTTCAGAAATTTTCCGCAAAGCAGAAGCTAAGGCAAGCGGGTCGCCACAAAGTTCAGCACCGCCGGCATCGGCAACATATTCACGCTTGCGCGAAATAGCAAGACGCGTTAAGGAACTGAAAACATACCCCACACAAGCCCATATAAAAACCACAATCAAAATAAGGAGAAGACCTCCCCCAATACCAATTCCACCACCGTTCTTACGGTTCGAACGGCGCGGCGTTCTCGCTGCCGATAAAAAGATTCGTGTAATGCCGTTCATGAGCATCGAGAAAATGCCCACAAACACAATGCATACGACCATGAGGCGCGTATCTCGATTCTTGATATGCGTGAGTTCGTGCCCTACAACTGCCGAAAGTTCCGCATCGTTTAATTTATCAATAATTCCAGTCGTGAGCGTTATAGTATAAGACGGAATGTCGATCCCGCTTGCAAAAGCATTCAGGCTAGAATCCTTGACAATATTGATTTTCGGCATTTCGATATCGCCTGCAATGCAAAGGTTCTCGACGATATTATAGACACGGACATTCTCTTTGCGCTCAAGCGGGCGCGCATGCGTAGCATGGCGGATAATTGCCGTATTCGCAAAAAAAGCAATAATGAACCAAATCGCCGTAAACCAAAGTACAACCGGGACCGCATTCTCGAAATATTCCCAAATAAGATCCCAATGAAACGTCGTTGCCTTAAGTCCAGGAGGACACACACCATCCCAGCAAAAGTATCCCACCCAGTCTAGCATCATGATAATGCCAAGAACCATCCCCAACAGAATCACTGGGAACATACAAAGCAAAATAAACGTATTGCGGTTATTCCGCCAAATCTGGGTTTGAATGCCGACGTATTTCATCGGGTAGCTAGAACTTCACTTCCGGAGCTTTGTTGAGTGTTTCGCGGTTTTCGGTCGCCTCATACATAGCGACGCGCTTAAAGTTGAACATGCCCGCAATAATGTTGCTCGGGAAGACTTCACATGCATTGTTGAATTCACGTGTTGCAGAATTGAAGAAACGACGAGTCGCAGCCAGCTTATTTTCGATATCTGCAAGTTCCGTCTGCAACTGCAAGAAATTCTGGTTCGCCTTAAGTTCCGGATAGGCTTCGAGCGAAACCTTGAGCCCTGAAAGCGCGCTGCTCATTGCCTTGTCGGCGGCAACTTTCTCATCAATAGTTGTTGCACTCATCGCTGCGGCACGTGCAGCGGTCACCTTTTCAAGGACTTCCTTTTCATGAGAGGCGTAGCCCTTGACTGTTGATACAAGCTGCGGCACAAGATCATAACGCTGCTTGAGCTGCACATCGATATTCGCAAATGCATTTTCACGATTGTTACGGAGTTTCACAAGTCCATTGTACATAGAAATAAAGCACAGGACGATAACAACCACAACGGCTAAAACAATAAGAGTGACCATAATTGCTCCTTTGATATAGTTCCCAAATAAAGTACAAAATTATTTTTCGAACGGATAGACCACTCCCCAATTTACACGCAGTGAATCCATCCATTTCATAAATTGCATCGTCTTTTCGTGCGGAATCTGCTGGCATTCCCTGAGACCTCGCTCCAGCGCATCCTTGCAAGCGAGCACCTCGTATTCATAGCAGTTCACAAGTTTTGGCGGCGTTACCGTTTTATATAAAGCTCCAGACTTGTTGTAAACCTGAAGCTCCACCATATCATTCAAGTTCTGCACCCTGATGAACCCTGCCGTTCCATAAATGATGCCCACATTGTGAGTCGGTGCAATCATCGAAGTTTTTAGATAAGCATACTGACCATTCTTATAAACAAGATTTATCCAATCCGTAGCGTCTACACCTGTTTCATAAAGTATAGATTTGCTTTCCGTCTTGACAATAGAATTTCCTTCGCCAGCAATCCGTGGATCGCTCAAGAACAAGTCTGCAAAAGTCAAACTGTAAATACCCAAATCCAAAAGCGCGCCACCAGCAAGTGCGGGATTACACAAACGCTCAACGTGCGTGAGATTCATCGAAAAATCAGCTTCGATTGTTTCAACCTTGCCGATTCTCCCCGCAATAATCCATTCCTTGAGCATATCTACCGCTGGCAAAAAACGTGTCCACATTGCCTCGCTCAAGAACACATTCTTTTCTTTCGCAAGTGCTATCACTTCAAACGATTGCACTGCATTTGCACAGAACGGTTTTTCGACAAGCACATTCTTGCCTGCATTGATACAAAGTTTTGCAGACTCATAATGCTCCGAATGAGGTGTAGCCACATAAACGAGATCAACTTGCGGATCCTGCACAAGTTCAAGATAACTGCCGTAAGATTTCTGAAATCCATACTTTTGCGCAAAATCATCCGCCTTCTCTTTCGTACGCGAGGCAACCGCATAGGCTTCAACACCCATTCCCTTATTTTCAAGATACTTGACTGCAGTAGCCATCTTCGTGGCAATATGCCCGCACCCCAAAATCGCAAATTTCATCTTTAAACCTCACAAAACCGCAAAAAAAAATTTGCTCGCGGCTATAAAGAATATAACCTAATCGAGCGAGAAATGATGAAATATGATTACGAAAGTGAGCGCTTCTTACTTTTCTTTTTTACCTTCAGCACGATCGTTTTCAGGCACCGGCTTCGTGTCTTCGAGCAGGCGGTCGGCCCATTCGTCCCAGAACTTGCAACGTTCACCATCGAGCTTCATCTTTGCAAACTTCACCGGCTCCGTTTCGACAGCAAGCGTCACTACAGATTCCTTGTAAGCCTGCGGGAGGCCTGCCACGTGCGCCATACGCTTCTTGAGTTCGGCAACGGTTGCATCCAAAATATCGACTTCGAAACGCCTTTCGATATAACGGCGAGTGATAAAGCCAAGCGACATAAAGTAATCGCCCTGGTTGCCTTCGGCAAGATAATTCCTGTTGCGCAAATTCTTGAGTGCAAGTACCGCTTCTTCGTACGGCGGGAGCTGCGGCGCCTCGCCACGCTTTGCAAATTTCTTATGCAAGAACCATCCGAGGAACACGAGCAAAACAACGCCAAGCACCGCGAACAACACATAGAGCCACTGCGGGAGCCTCGGGTCCTTCAGCGGATCTTCGACTTCGAGGATATCCGTTTCTTCGCCATTCGTGCGGGTCGAAACTTTGACTGCAACTGGGTCCGTGTGCGTCTTGACCGTATCTGTCCCGACAATTGCATTTACTTCTTGCGGTGCAATGAGGAAGTCGCCACTCACAAATGTATTGAGCGTTGCAAGCCAAGTAAACTTTGCTGTTCCCTTGGGCATACCCTCGGTAATCTTTTCGTTCTTCATTTCCTTGACTTCAAAACTGCCAAGGTTCCCGACAAAGCTCGGCAAATCCACGATGGCATTTTCAGGTGCCGTCACCTGGATTTCGTAATTGAACTTGTCACCGATAAAAACTTGAGCGTTATCGACATTCGCCTTGACTGTCAAATCAAAAGCGTGGGCAGAAACCGCCAAAAAAGCAAGTGCAATCAGAGCTACAGAATTTTTGCAAACATTCATTCGGGACATAAAAACCTCTGTGGCAAAGAATATACAAAAAATCCAATTCCAAGACTATTTCTTCAAGAGTCTTTGACTGCGTAATGCAGCAGTCGGGTGCTCGCGATACACAAGTGCAAACAAGGCAGTATAAGGAATTTCGCAAAGTGCCAATTCACGCATGGCTGTTTTCGCCACTTTCTTATCGGACTTTTCCAGCGCATACTTGTCGCATTCGTATTCCTGATTCCAACAGTAAAAATGGAACAGCATGCGGAACGGAATCGCCGCCAAATGCAACCACAACACTGCCTCGAAAAAACTTACATGCCAGCGCTTGAGCAACGCTACAAAGAACCACACTGCAACCATGCACAATGCAACCTTCATCAAGTTCCGCAATACTGCATGGCGCAGCACCTTGTGCCCTTCTTCATGCAGCTTCATAAATTTAGATTCGGGCACGTCCTTGCGGTTTTCAGGCAGCGGCACAATATCGTTTACTAGTGGAATCACGCGCAACACGGCAAACACGCCACCACGCAATTGTGTAAGGCGCCTCTCGCGAACTTCAAGAACAATTCGCAAAACAACTTCTAGACAAAGTAATAAAATCAGCAACAGCATTTTTCGCCCTTACACTTAAGCGAGATTCTTCACAAAAGTATTCAAGCGCTTTGCGGATTCTTCAAGGCGGGTCTTTTCCCATTCCATGAATCCCTTGTCTACCGGATGAGCGCTATCGTAGTCATCGAAAATTTTGCGGCCGCGTTCATTATCGCGATCCAAGCCATGGCTCACATTATCGAACCATTCCTTTTCAAGTTGCCTATGACGCTTGACCAGTTCATCCATCGTTTCAGGAATCGAAACAACTCGTGCAATTTCTTTATTCGTATCGCCGAGGAGTTTGCGTAACTCGCGTGGAGTCAGCTTCGATAGCGTTTCATCATTTTCCACGAGCGAAATCATCAATTCAAGCACATAACGTTCCAAATATTCTGCATACGTCTTGATTGCATTTTGGCGCACACGCTCACGCATGAAATTTTCGCCAAGACCATCAATATCATTTTTCGTATAAACGTCTTTGACTTTTTCCACCTGCAAACGATTGTAAGCATCAAAGACAAGGCGCGCCGTTTCAGGATTATAAATCGAATAGAATGTAGACGGCACAAGGCCCTTGCCACGAATAGCGTACTTGTATGCATTGCGGTCAAGCGCATACGCATTTTTCGCATAGTTCCAACCCGGCACAATCTCATTCAATCGCGGAGCAACACCCACCAATTGCGGATCACCTGCATGTATCAACGAGAACGGGAACTTGAGACGTTGCGGAAGTGTCGTAAGTCCGCTTGCAATCAAAGTAAACGGTGACTCACGGAAATTCGACGGGAACTTGATATTCACGCCAAGACCAAAGAACATCCCCTGTCCAGGCATGACTTCTTGGTCCGGCATACGGCCTGTGTGGTTGCTACCGACGTTTGCGCCATAGCCCAAATTGCCACAACCTTCCGGCCAGAGCGCTGCAATCAAAAGCGAATGATGATGCATCTGCGTCATCGGTCCCATGTACGAACTGTTGACTTCACCTTCTTCGATATGGCAACACGGCGCAATGATTGAAGACTTGACGATTGCCTTGCTCCCCACCTTGCAGCGACTCATCAGCATGGAGCTCTGGACTTCGGCACCGGAATGTACCGTCACGCCCATTTGCAAATTCGTATTTTCAATAATTACGGAATCGTACACATGGCTCGATTCTTCAAGCGAACTCATGATAATCGAATTGCGTATTTTTGCAGCACCTTCAATGCGGGCATGCGGGCCAATCCAGCTATTACGGATAATGTTCGTATTCGAAACGATGGCACCTTTCCCCACAATCCCAAACGGGAGTGCAAGTTCAGAACGGTAAGCGCTAAGCATTTCTACAAAAGAATTCTGAACGCTCGGTTCTGCCTTGTGAAACAACTGCAAATCGACAAGATCCATCGTGAGTTCCGGGAACACCAGCACTTCGCGACCGCCCATCTCGTTACCCACATTGATAGACGAACCCACCATGTAGTTGATTTTACCACTACTCACAAGCGTGCCCACATTATGCACAACTGCACTACTGCGCACAAGCACATTACTCAACATCGAGATCTTGTAAATCAAGGCGTTCTCGATAATGCAGTTATGAACCATGGAATCGTAAATACCTGTAGCAACCGAAACATCGCCAGGCAACAGAAGCGTACCAAAAAACTTTGGCAGGCGTACATCGCCCATAAAATTCGAACGGAAAATTCTGTTCGGATCAAAATCCGGCTCGACTAAGACCTTGGCCCAATCATCGCAACTGTTCCCGTTTTTTTCCAAAATCTGGATTTCAAAAGCCGTCATTGGACGGTACTTGCCAGTTGCCGATCTAATAGCTTTAAAATTTTCAACCGAAGTAGCTAAAACACTGCTCTTCAGCGCTTTTTTCAATTTTAACAATCGCTGCATGACTAAAAAATAGACTAAATTAGGGGCGATGATGAAGGAAAAACTCTTCAACTTAATAAAAAAACATCGATACAATATCTCCATCTATACCGAAGATATTTTCGAAAGACGTTGTCAGGAAGAAATTATCCGCAGTGACGAGGATAAGAGTTCCTTCGTGTACATTGAATTCGATTTCGAATCCATTGATAAAACTCTCGGAAATAAAGCAAACCTGCAACAGTTTTGGAGCATCTTTTTCGAGACGCTTTCCTCGAACAAGCGCGGGAACGACATTGTAGGTTTCTTGGAACACGAAAGCGGAATCGGGCTCCTGATGCTAGATTCGAAACTCGATGGGTGGACCCGCCTTGCAGGTCGCTTCATCCGTACCGCAAGTAAGCACGACTTTGACATCATGAGCCTTGTGCTTGAGAAAAATGTAAAGCCTATCGTCTATCCGAGCTGCATCCAGGATATCCAGGCACAGCAAGCTCAAAATCAAAAATAATGAAAGTCCTCGTCATTGGCTCTGTCTATCCCAGATTTCAAGAAGACGCCGAAGTCCCATGGCTACGCACTTCCATTGCACACCTGAAAAAAGCAGGTGTCGAAATTCAGGTGCTTGCGCCTGCATACAAAGGCCTCAAGAGCCATGACATTGACGGAACACACGTGAACCGTTTCCGCTATGCACCCGCAAACTGGGAAATCCTCACGCACGAAGAAGGCGCCCCAAGCAAAATGGCATCCAAGCCATGGTTGCAATTGCTCGCCATCCCGTACATCATCAACGGATTTTTCCAATGCATTCGCATAAGTCGCAAATGGAAACCCGATGTCATCCACGCGCACTGGCCATTCCCGCACGCCTACATAGCACTCGGTGCTGCAAAGCTTTTTAAAATCCCGCTTGTACTCAATTTCCACGGTGCAGAGCTTTTGCTCATCCGCAAAAAGAAATGGGTCAAACCATTGTTGAAGTTCGCCATCGGCCAAGCGCAAGCCATCTTTGCAAACTCAAGCTTCACTGCCGGAAAAATCAAAGCACTTCGCAACGTGAACGTCGAATGGAGCCCATACGGAACTACTTTAGAAGTAGACAGTAGACAGTCGGAAGTAGGAAGTGAATCCGTCATTCTGAACGAACGCGAAAACGACCTTAAAAGGCGAGAGTCGCAGCCATGCTTGCATGGATATGACCGAGCCTCAAAGGTTGGGGCGACGTCCCATCCAGTCACAATCACCCCTCATGCAGTAAACGGCCTATTCAAAATCCTCTTTGTCGGGCGACATATCGAACGCAAGGGAATCACGTATCTTATTGAAGCTGCAAAATATTTGCCGAGAGACAAGTTCGAAATCCGTATTGTCGGTGTCGGCGATTTGACTGAACAGCTTAAAGCCCAAGCCAAAGAAATAATGGACCCTATCGAGGCTGCGTCTCTCCAGGGTGACAAAGCCGAAGGCGATAGAATCCATGAAGTCGAAGGATCTCCAGCGCAAATCATCTTTACCGGCAAACTTTCTCCCGAAGACCTCGCGAACGAATACAAGACTGCAAACGTCTTCACGCTCCCTGCTATCGTAGACAGCAAGGGCGACACCGAAGGACTCGGAGTCGTCCTTATCGAAGCCATGGAGCTCGGTCTCCCGATTGTCGCAAGCAATGTTGGCGGAATCCCGGATGTCGTCATTGACAATGAATCAGGAATTCTCGTTCCCGAAAAAGATCCTGTCGCGCTTGCCGACGCTTTCAAGCGGCTTGCCGCTGACCCATCACTGACGGAGCGACTCCTCGCCGGCGCCCGCAAGCGCATCAGCGAATGCTTCACATGGGACGGCATTATCGAACGCCAAATCGATGTTTATAACAAAGTAATTAAAAAGTAAAAATCCAAAAAACCTGTTAAATAAAAATCACTGGATCCTATCAGGTTCTACGAACCTTTCAGGATGACAGAGTCAAAAAAAAACGCGAGTCTTCGCGGCATTATTCTTCTGAAATTTTTAGCAAACTAGATCTATTAACTGCACCGAAGGTGCGATTATGAATCGCCTAAAACCTACTTAATCTTAAACCCAGCTTTTTCGAATGCGAGCTTGTTATCCGGATTCTTCATGGCAACATTCGTAATCCAATCGAATTCAGCAATGCCACCCTGCAAGCCCGCACGAGCACAAAGCTGGTCACGCGCAACATTGTATGCATTGAGAATCTGAATCTTTTCAAAATCCTTGGCGTTGTCGATACGTTCAGACCATTTTACACCAAGTTCAACAAGACCATTGCTAGCCTTAGCGTAAATCAAGGCTCTTTCAACAGTAATTGTGGATTTTGCTGGAGCCGTGAACGGAAGCACAGGGACAATCGGCTGCGACTGAGGCAACACAACCTGGTTTGCAGAATTTGCTTCAGGCTGCTTGTCGGAGCAAGAAACAAAAAAAGAGGCGATTGCCAAAAGTGAAATTACTAGAATTTTTTTTGACATGCTCGCCTCTTTTTTTTGTAATAGCGGTTCAGGGATTTGAACCCCGGACCAATGGATTATGATTCCAGTGCTCTACCGCTGAGCTAAACCGCCATCGACTGCAAATTTAGCAAAAGCGATTAGAAATTTCAAGGGGTATATTAAAAATAAACCTTTGTTTCTAAAAAATTTTCGCCCCATTCAATAACACGCCAACGCGGTGCTGCCGAATTCAAACAAAATACAGAAATGTTTGGATCGATTTGCATCTGCGTCGATGGCGTTACGAACACCGTTTTATCACCCAGCTCAACTTTAATTTCGCTGTGGTAATGTCCTACAAAAATATACTTCAAATTTTTTATTTTCGCAAGTGTTGCTTGCACTTCATCCATATTCTTTAACGAGTACCTCAAATCCATGAACTTGTGGTTACAATGGCAAGGTGGATGATGCAGGAACAACAGAACTTCACCGTCAACTTTTGCAGTTTCTTCTTCCAGCCAAGAAAGCTGTTCACTAGAAACGGTACCATCCGCACTATCTAAAAAGAAAATGGTTTGACCTTCAATATCATAACGGTAATAGCATTTGCCGTTGTGAACTTTTCCTTTCAGGTCAAAGAACTTTTCCATGACTTCAACATTGTCATGATTACCCGGAATAACGCAAACCGGAACTTTGCTGTCTTTTAATACATTTGCTATAAAAGAGTATGCATCTGGTTCAGCATAATCAGCCAAATCACCAGAAAGTACTAACAAATCCAAATTCTTCATAAACTTGGAATTGTATGCCGTGAGGAAATTTTTGCGAACATCAATTTCCTGCACAAGGCATCCATCTTTCCCAATGTGGGAATCAGATATCTGACCTATCTTTAGTACTTTTCTATCCATACATCTGCTATCAACATACTTGAATATAGCTATTGGAGAAAGAAAATGTGAGCTAAATCAACTTTTTTGTATTTAGTGTGATTAAATTCATACCATTTTCAAAAAAAATTTCGCCTCCCCCCATAATCTTCAACATACTTTTGTCACCATCTCGTGAATTAACATTGAAAACTCAAGTTCAACATCTATCAACGTTGAGAAAAGTGAATAGATTTTAAATTTTCAACATTAATCCACAATTTCTTTATTTATGTATCTCGTTGAATATCATCAAGTTACGTTTTCAGATTGAAATTTTTATCCACTATTCACTACATTAAATATTAAATATCATATATAAATATATCTAATATTATTTAATATAGGTGGTTGATTGATATCCTGCTTACTTGCTGACATCCTCGTTCATGTCGCAATTGCCTTGTAAGATGGCTCCCTCGTTTATGACAAGCTGTTCTGCCTTTACGTTTCCGATATTTTTTGCATTGTCTTGAAGAATAAGCTTTTTTTTGCAGTCCATGTTTCCTTTTATGGAACCTGCAAGAATAGCGGCGCCACATTTGACGTCGCCTTCTATAATGGCATACTTTTCAAGAATCAATTCGCCATCAATAGTTACGTTTCCATAAACTTTTCCGGCAATGCGCAAGTCTGTCTTTCCAGTGATATCACCGTTTATTAAGATGTTTCTTCCGACTTGCGTGAATTCTTGTTCATTCTTTGCCATGACTTACCTCTCTAGTAAGTAAATATTGTTTCTGGATCCTGCGGTATATTGTTCTTTGTAATGGAGTAATGTAAGTGTGGACCACTTGTGTTGCCGGTTTCTCCAATATAGCCGATAATATCGCCTTTAGTAACGTTGGCACCTTTCCGAGTTCTTATTGTCTTGAGGTGAGAATAAGAAGATTTGTATCCGTTTTGGTGGTCAATGACGACAGTGTTGCCAAGGTCACCGCTGTTTCCGGCGAACGTGACTTTTCCACTTCCGGATGCAAAGACCGGATTACCCTTGCGAGCGGAAATGTCGATACCCAGGTGCTTGTTTTCGTATGAGAATTTTTTGCTGATAATACCGACAGCTGGTATCACGTTAGGAATTCTTTCCAGTCGGATTTTTTCGTCTGTGGTAAGCCAGTTGTGAATTCCTTCAAAGTCAATGCTGTTCTTTTGAGACGGCACATGTGCAAAACGGTTGCGTTCGATAATGCTATTGATTTTGTTGGAGTCGTTTTCGAGGAATGTCTCGAAAATATTCTGGATTCGATTTTCCATGATCCATAGTGAATCGAGTCGCGAAAAGAGCTCTTCGTAGTTTGCATTCTGCTTTACGAGCTGCGCATTGTGGACACGCATTTTTTCGTAATTTGCAAGTGTCTTGTTGATTTTTGCAATGTGGAAAATGAATATAATGAGAATAATGCCGACGATGATAAGACCGATGTTGAACAAGATAAATTGCTTGCTCGAAATACGGTACTTTTTTACGCCGTACGGATTTTCCGGAATAATCTGTATAGTGTAATACTTGCGACTCACAATTTTACCATTAACGGTTTTCCATGATTTCCTGGATACGGTTCAAGTCATCCATGGAATAATAGTTAATAACAATAGTACCCTTGGATTGATCCTTGGCATTCGGGTTCAATGCGACCTTCGTTCCGAAGAATGTTTCAAGGCGGGATTCAAACTGCTTCATATCGGCACTGAGTTCCACCTTCGGTTTGGGTTCGGATTCGATGCCATGAACTTCTGGTGGGAGCTCTTCTTCTGTTACTTCGGCAGTATTGGCTTCAGGTTCTTGAGCCTGTTGGTTGTTCGAAGCATTTTTATTTTCGAACGGGTCTTCGCCACGGCTGATAGCTTCAATCTGGCGGACGTTCAAACCTTCAGCAATGATGCGCTGTGCAAGTGCTTCGGGGTCTGCAATTTTGTCACTGCAAAGTGCACGTGCGGCACCGCCCGAAATTTTTCCTTCTTGAATCCAAGCTTGAACTTGATTCGGGAGTTTCAAAAGACGAAGTGCGTTTGTAATAGCGGAACGGGACTTGCCCACCGTTTTTGCGAGATCTTCGTGCGTGTAGTTGTGGTTGTCGATCAACTGTTGATAAGATTGAGCGACTTCAATCGGATTCAAGTCCACGCGCTGAATGTTCTCGATCAAGGCCCATTCGCTCATGGTCTTGTCGTCGAGATTGTCGTAAATTTGTGCCTTGATGGTTCGGCAGTTAGCGAGTTTCGATGCGCGGGTACGACGTTCACCACTGATAATCTGGTAACGGTCGCCTACCTTGCGGACAGCGATCGGCTGGATAAGGCCATGCTTTTCGATAGTCTCGGCAAGTTCGACGAGTTCATCGTCATCGAAAAATTTGCGTGGTTGGAACGGGTTCGGGTCGATTAAGTCGATGTTGATTTCGACGATTTTCTGATTGTCCGCTGTTGTGTTATCAGGAGCTGCTGAATTGTGAATAGCGTTGTCGACAGAATTGCCGAGAACATCGTGTGCTTTGAAAATTGCTGAAAGACCGCGACCAAGTGCTTGTTTACCCATTTTTAAGTTCCTATTAAAGTCGTTTTTTCACATTGTCACCCCGGAATTAGTGCCGGGGTCAACTTTTTTGTTATCCTATTTCGTCATTCTGAACGAAGTGAAGAATCCAGTAGTTTTTTAAGTGACTGGATGCTTCGTCCTTTTGGACTCAGCATGACATAATCAGTTACTATCCCTTATTCAGAATCTCCTCGGCGAGTTTCATGTATGCTTGTGAACCAGTACTCTGAACATCGTAAAGAATGACCGGCTTACCATGAGATGGAGCTTCGCTCAATTTGACGTTGCGCGGAATCATTGTCTGGAAAACAGTGTCGCTCAAGTTTTCACGAACTTCTTCGGCCACCTGCTTCGAAAGGCTCAAACGAGAATCGTACATCGTGAGTAGGGCGCCTTCGATTTTCAAGCTGGAGTTCAGATTCTTTTGAACTTCGCGAATGGTCTTGAAAAGTTCAGTCATACCTTGCAGAGCATAATATTCACATTGTACCGGAATAAGAACGCTTGTTGCAGCGGTAAGTGTATTAATTGTGAGCAAGTTCAAGCTTGGAGGAGCATCAATAATGATGAAATCGAATTCCTGCTTGAGAACGTTCATCACGCGTTCAAGTCGGCGTTCGCGGCTCATGGCGTTGACAAGTTCAATTTCCATGACAGCGAGATCAGGTCCAGAAGTGATGACCTTCAAATATTCAAGCGATGTATCCAAGATGGCCGGCTTGATATTTTCGAGTGTGAGGTTGTCCGGATTACCAGCCATGTCCAAAATTTCGTGGATATCCATGTCCTGGGATTCCATGAAACCGAGACCCTGCGAGGCGTTACCCTGCGGATCCATGTCTAAAAGAAGAGTCTTCTTTTCAAGGGCTGCAAAACTGGCGGCCAAGTTTACGGCCGTTGTAGTTTTACCGACGCCACCTTTTTGGTTGCATATGGCGATAATTTTACTCATTATTACCTCGGGTGACTAAAGCGTACACCTGTTCTTCTTCTGGAAGTTCATACTTCTGGATATGCACTTTCGGATCGTTTTCCAAATGGGCAATATTGTTGAAGCTCTTCAGCGTGACAAAAGTTCCGCCGTGCTTGAGACCTGCCTGGGCTCGTTCCCAGTCGTTTTCGAAAGTCGAGAGGGCGCGGCAGCTGATAAAGTCAAGGTCTGTAAGACCGGAAGTTTCGAAGCGCTTGCCGACAACGGTCAAGTTATCCAGGTGAAGTTTTTCCTTGACCATCTGCATAAAGTTCACGCGCATGTGGCGTGGTTCGACAGCAAAAAACTGAACATTTGGCATTGCAATCGCAAGCGGGAAAACTGGGCACCCTGCCCCCGCACCCATATCCGCCCATTTAACAGATGAGAGTGTAATTTCCTTGCCTATATA
Organism: uncultured Fibrobacter sp.; assembly: GCA_947165045.1. Classification (GTDB taxonomy): domain Bacteria; phylum Fibrobacterota; class Fibrobacteria; order Fibrobacterales; family Fibrobacteraceae; genus Fibrobacter. Next base: position 21,266 of record CAMUYW010000014.1, read on the forward strand.
TATATACGGAACGAGGGAGTCGGCGATGTGTCTGGACAGGAACTTTCCAGCATCCTTGGCGGAAATCAAGTTCCCGAATTCCTTAGTATCAACAACCAAGTCTGCAAATTGGTAGAGTTTGCCAAGAGTCTCTTCGGACAATTGTACACCATGTTCTGCCAAGAACTGGTTCAAGAGATTCTTCTGTTCAGTGTTATCTTTATAACTCAATTTTACTCACATTGTCATCCCGGCCTCAGTGCCGGAATCGCTTTTTTGAACATTACTGTCATCCTGAGTGGAATCGAAGGATCCAGTTAAGTTCTTTTGCATGTTTGGACTATATCTTCGATATAGTCCTACACTCTTCGGCTAGCAAATGAAAATACACAAGTGTATTTTCGCTTTCTAGCCTCGATTGTGTTTCATGTGAAACATTCTGTATTTAACTATAGTGTTTCATCCGCATTGAAATTTAGCATAACTTTTTTAGAAAACAAACAACAGACTCCCCCACAATAAAACTTTTATAAAATATATGTTGATAACATTTTGATAAATGTTGAAATGTTGTTAAGGCGAGCGTTGCAAAAAGTATGCAAGCGTTTTTTTTAGTTCCTTTTTTTATCCGCGTTTTGCCAATGACGGGGTGATTCTATGGGGATAGGTAACGTAATTATTTTCACGAACCATCCGACGTTTCGCTGCTTATTTGTGATTTCAAAAGAAGCACCTGCCGTCACTTGAGCGAATAAAAGACCGAATTGAATTCCGACTTCTTCGACGAATCCGAATTCTTTGAGTGAAGAATGGGATTTATTGTCTTTATCTTCGACTCTAAGAAACCATTCTATAGCGTGACTTTCGGCGAGGGATACTCCAGCAAGATTGTTACCCCATAACACATATTTTGTTTGTCCTGATGTGAGCCATAGGGTACTGAATGCAATTTTGCCAAATGTTGTTTCTATTGAATCGGCTATACTGAGAAGAGGTAATCCTAATAAAGATGCAACTATACTTCCGATTGATGCTTCATAGATTTCCTTTCCGTCTTCAGTTCTATTTAGCCTACGATCGAACCGTAAAAATGTGTGATCTATAAGTAATCGATCAATGCCGAATAGTTTGCTTCCCATGTTAATGGCACTTATACAAAGAACATCGACTTCAAATCTTTTTGTGGATGTATAACCTGCCCCACCTAGAAATAAAACGCTGAAGGGGTTGTATTTATTTTCGTAAAATATGTTCAAATCTGTGGAAGTGGTATCCTGCACGGAATCTTCCAATGCAGATATTTTTGCAAAAGCAAAAGAAGCAAAAATAAGGAATAATGCAAGGGCGTTTTTAAACATCTTCTAAACTGTAATCTCTATTCTATTTCCTTCGGGGTCGAGGACTACACTTTCGTAATACCCATCGCCAGTAGTTCTCGGTTGCCCGACTATGGTGATACCGTCATCGGACATCTGTTGGGTGAGATGGTCTACCTTTTCTTTTGAACCGACAGAAAAGGCAATATGAAATTGTTCCACGTGGAACAATTTCATATCTGGGCTGTGCATTATTTCTAAACGGGCGCCGTCTTCGAAGGTTATGAATCGACTGGTGAATTGTTTTGCCGGATTATGGTAGAGTGGCTGGACTACCCCACCAAAATACTTTCGGTAGAACTCGCACACCCTATCGATGTCTTTTACCCAAATCGCAACATGTTCAATCTTCATAAAACCTCTATATTCAATATACCTAAATAGATTAAAAAAATCCGAATAAATCGGAATGTTGGGACACTTCGTGTCCTACATGCCCATGCTCGGTCATGCCGGTGAGCGAGCTCCCCGTCGCGACTCTCACCCTGCGTATGTTTCACGTGAAACATACGCAGGGTGAGAGTAGCAGCCACACTTGTGTGGACATTACCGAACCCCAGTATGTAGGACTACGATGTAATCGTAGTCCAAACATGATTTTGATATCGTCAAAGTCCCAACATGAGCGGAAATATTACTTCAACACTTTTACGGTGTATTTCCCTTTGGCGGGTCTGCCGAGGAGGTCAAATGGTTTTGCTTTCTGGCGTTTAAAAGTCGGACGAGTTTTGCGAGTGATGATCGAAGTGGTTTTATCGTCGGGTATGTAGAATGCCATGAAAGTGCTTTGATATCCTCCCGGCATAGTTTCGGTTTCTATTAGAGTGTCTCCCCTCATTTTGAATTCGTATATTGCCTCTATATCTTCGTAGTTATCCCCTGTCATCATGTAGCATTTATTTTCGTCAGCTGAATCAAGAAATGTTATATAGTTCAGTTTGCCATTGTTTGCAGATTTATAAATGGTATCGTTGCGGAGGATGGATATGTCTTCGTAGATAGAACGGACTTCTCCGGTTTCCGAGTCAATGTATTTGGTGACATGATTGACGGAATCTTTTCCATCATATATTAGATTTTCTGTACTTATGGTTTTACCTGTATAGAAATATCTTACGATGTTCCCTTCTAGGGTGATTTCTAAATTAGAGTCTGATGAATCGCTTGGTCTATAAACAGTGATTTCCCATTCGTCTGAATTGTGTTTTTTCCTGTATGTGATGGCACTGTCATATTGATCAACTGTCCAATAATATTTGGTAATCTCATATTCTGTTGAATGCTGTGTATTGCGATATTGAATGAATACGCTATCTGATTTCATTCCTTTGGCAACTCCGTCAATTAGATTTGCTTTTTCATGAATATCGAAGAGATAACGGGTGCAGTTGATTGCGAATGCGTTTAGTGTCGTGATGATAAAAATGGATGTGATGATGAGTTTTCTCATGAATTTGCTCCCTTAAAACCCGTGTTTTCGGACTAGAGGAAATATACTAATTGTGTCCGTTGTTTTGTTTATAAGAATAGGAATGTTTTATATTTGATGACATGGAGGTCTTATGATAGAAGTTGAAGTTATCCAGGGTGATATCACCAAGCTGAATGTCGATGCAATTGTGAATGCGGCGAACTGTTCGCTATTAGGTGGCGGCGGTGTCGATGGAGCGATTCATCGTGCGGCAGGTCCGGAACTTTTGCAGGCATGCATTCCTTTGAACGGTTGCAAGACGGGGCAGGCGAAGATTACTCCGGGCTTTAGACTTCCGGCGAAGTTTGTTATTCACACTCCGGGGCCGATTTACGAAGATGGCAAACATGGTGAACCGGAACTTTTGGAATCGTGCTATAAAAATTGCCTTGCACTTGCCGAAGAAAACGGCTGCGAGACCGTCGCCTTCCCTGCTATTTCCACTGGTGTTTATGGCTACCCCTGGAGAGAGGCTACCGAAATTGCGGTTCGAACAGTTCGCGAGTTCCCGGCTAAGACTGTTAAGAAGGTTATCTTCTGCTGCTTCAGTGCACAGATGGAAAAGATTTATCGAGATGTTTTAAAATAAGTGTGATTTTTACGTATGCGTCATTCTCGACCAACGGGAGGGAATCCATACGGTTAGCGTCTCAAGTGCATTTTTTTGCTATTTGTCAGCATTGTTACATAACCATCTCGTTGTTGAGTTGATTATTTTTATATTGTCTTTTAGAATTTCATTAAGGAGTATATAATGGAAGAAGTCAAAAACTTTATCAAGGAATGCGGCGCCTATTTCCTGGCGACAGTTGACGGCGATGAACCTAAAGTGCGTCCGTTTGGCACCATCGAAATTTTCGAAGGCAAGCTCTACATTCAGACAGGCAAGTCCAAGAACGTTTCGAAGCAAATCCAGAAGAACGGCAAGGTGCAACTTTGCGCCATGAACAAGACTTGCAATAAGTGGCTCCGCCTTTCCGGAACGCTCGTTCGTGATGATCGCCGCGAACCGAAAGTCCATATGCTCGAAGCCTATCCTGAGCTCAAGCGCATGTATTCCGCTGATGATCCGAACACCGAAGTCCTCTATTTCAAGGATGCAACGGCAACATTCTGCAGCTTCACTGAACCTCCACGTACTGTGAAGTTTTAGCTGATTGTTGAAAAGTTCGAAAGAATTTATAAACGCCGGGTTTCACGTGAAACCCGGTTCTTTTTTATTTGTGGATAATTACATTTTGAAGACTGTTAATAAAATGGAGTTGATTTATAAACATATATAGATGAATGAAAATCAAAGCGATGATATCATTAAATTTTTGTTGATAGCTTTTATTTATATTTTTCCACTAAAACATGTTTCACGTGAAACAGAACGCAAAGTAGGTGGATAAATTGTAAAAAATGACGTTAAACTGTGAAAATCTTATTTTGAATATATACAATCTATCAACATTGCTATTTTATGGGCTTCAGTGATGGCTAGTTGTAAAAACAGCTGTTCGACGACTGCGTTTGTCCGCCTCCCCTGCTTTTTGATGATATTTGTTGATAGAATTTTTGTTATATTTCGAACGGAGGATTTATGCAGGACAATACGAAACGCGGTAAACATGCTCTCTTTTGGATGAAGGCGGTCTTAATTCTGTTTGCCGTTTTATTGTTGCAGATGATTTTAAATATTGTGGGAGCGCATTTTCTTTTACAGTCGTCCACGAGTCAATATTTTAGAGTGCTTGCATACTTAGTCGGTTTTGCGATTATGTTCAATTTTATTTTTACGTTTTGTGTTTGTATTGCAATATTTGTTTCGACGGTTTCTTTTGCGGTTAACTATTTGTCATGGCTCCATCGTGCTGTTTCGAATTTGCGTTTGCTGACGAATATGTCTTTTTCACCAATGGGTGCTGTCGTCCTCACCTGCATTCCGTTTGTCGGTTATTTTTTGAACTACCTGATATTCCGTGACATAGCCAAGAGTCAGGAAAAATGCATGCAGCAAAATCAGATTCTCAAGGAACGTTTCCCCATAAAATTTTTAAATGCGTGGATTATTGCATCACTATTATTACTGGTGATTGTTATTGTTGCTCCAAGTCAGCTTGGATTTTTGACGGTCGTTTCTACGATGCTAGACGTGGATTGGGTTTTAAAAATTTTGGAAAAGATTTTGGTTATCGTTATTTGTGTTTTGTACATCAAGAGCTTTTCGGCTTACATCAAACAGGAACGTGAACTTTTCCAGTTCCACACCGAGACACTTTTTCAGAAACGTGTAGATGAAGCAATCCGCGAACGGGATATCGAACGAGCCATCGCCCAACTCCGCAAAAGTGAAAATAAAGAAGCTCCAAAATCGGAAAACTCAGAATCCGATCAAGAAAAATAATTGGAACCGCGCCGAGTGCATTGTGTCATCCTGACGCCAAAGGCGGAAGGATCCAGTGACTTTTTTAATCGTCATTCCTCTTCGAGGCTTGACGGCTGCACCTCGGTTATGACAAAATGTAGACGTTTTGTCGCGACACTTGGTTTGCTCGTCATTCCGGCCTCCGAGCAGGAATCTCCCTACAAATACGTCGCCACGAATTTTTTCTGGTATTCCAAATCTTCGTGCGCCCAGTGCTTTTCTTCCATCGCCTGGTACTGCCAATTGATGGCTTGCATAAATTTTTCCGGATTGCAAAGATTCGCGAAAATTGCATCGAGCTCTTCGACCGTTGCACTTGAACCGACGAGCTGTTCCTTCGGAGCGTAGCTGTACGGACTCCCCGCAAAATCGCTCCCAATAAAAACGGCTCCGAGTGCGGCCGCTTCCTTGAGCTTCAAGTCGCTCTTCGCTTTATTGAAATTGTTGTTCGCGAGCGGCGTGATGTAAAAGTCGGGCTTGTAACTTGCAGTTGTCGATGCAAACTGCATGAAGTTCGTGTAAGGAATCTTCGTGAATTTTCCGTCGAGGTCCTTCAGAAATTCCGGCTCGCCGAAAATTTGGAAGTCGATGCTCCCGTCCTCGATATGCTTGCGAATCCATGGAATCCAGGCGCCTTCGAGGTCTCCCGGAATCTCGCTTGTGAAATGCCCGAGACTCCCCGCGTACATCACCTTCGGTTTGCCGGTGAATGCTGCCGTCCTCTTCTCCATCCCGAACAGCGACTTTGAAACACCGTTCGGCATAACCACTGCGTTTACGCCCAGGTCCGACTTGATGCGGCTTGCGAGATAACGCGTCGAGCAGACCACTATATCGAAAAGCGGCAAAACCTGCTTGAGACTCGTGAGCATCATCTGGTCATGATTCGGAATCTGCTTTGCGTACGATGCGATGACCGGCGAAAGATCCCACTGCAAATCGTCCAAGTCCGTCACCAACTTGAACCCGCATTCCTTCTTGAGCTTCGAATAGAACAACGCAATCTGCGCACGCCCCGGCGCCGTCGGCTTCTGCAAAATCACCGCCCGCGTTAGCTTGAGCGCGTCTTTGTTGTTGCAAATAATTTGCGTAATCGAAGGCACGACCTGAAAATCATTTGCTCCCATGAACTGCGAAAGCGGAGCGATGCAACGAACCCAGTCCGATTGCGCCATGTCGTAAGGATGCACGATAACTTGCGATTTGATCATGATGGAAAAAGTAGTAAAAAGTTTTGAGGAACGCGGAAGTGATTAGCAAAGGAACTGCGCGGAGAATGCTAGAAAGATCACGCGGGATGTGAGCGGATCCTTCCCCTGCTCTGTCATCCCGGACCCCGTTCCGGGATCACCTTTTGGTTGTGTCATCCTGAGCGAAGTCGAAGGATCCAGTGAAATTCCTAGTGATGTCACCCCGGATTTATTCCGGGGTCGCCATTGGTTTAATTAAGTACATGTCTCCCCCGCTCCCCTTCCTCTAGCGTCGTCATTCTCACGTAGGTGAGAATCTATTGCATATAAACATTGTCCATAACAGATAAAAGTAAGAAGTTTATAAAAAACTTACTTTAGATTCGTTTGTTGACAATATGTTGATATTTGTATAAATTAGGCGGGAAAAAATGCAACAATAAAGGTTTTTTATGTCTGACAATACTTCAAACATTAGTAATGATTTTAAATTCTTCCATAACGCAGAAACAAGACTCTATATACAGGGATCGGAAGAAAAAGAAACGTCCATTTTTAGTAATGTATATAAGGCTTTTTTTAGTGAACTCAAAGACAAATTGTCTGATATAAGAAACATTGGAAACTATGATAAAGAATCACAAAATAACTTGAATAATATATTCGCGTTTGTTGGTGAGAGAGGTTCAGGAAAAACTTCTTGTATGCTTTCTATTGCGAAAATGTTAGAGGAAGAAAGTAATGCTGATTCTAGTAAAGATAATATAAAGTATAGTGTTCTAGAAACAATTGATCCATCGTTTTTTGATGTAAACACGAATATATTAGATATTGTTCTTGGTCGCATGTTTAGTGCATTCAAAAAAGAATGGGATAGTGGAAAACATGATTCTGTAAATGAAAAAAATCAGTTATTAGAATCCTTTGAAAAAGTTAAGCAATCCATTTCTCAGATAAATGCTAAAAGATCTAATGATGGGAGTTGCTTTTGTGAAGAAGATAATGTCGATAAACTTATAAATTTAAGTGCTTCGGTGAATTTGAAATGGGATATTCATGAACTGATTCAAAAGTATTTAAAGTTTTTTAGCATGAATATTCTTGTTATTCCAATAGACGATATTGATTTACATTCGAAATGTGCTTATGAAATGGTTGAGCAAATTCGGAAATATCTTATTCAATATAACGTTATTATTTTAATGGCTTTGAAAATTGAACAGCTAGATAAAGTTGTTGAAAGTAATTATGTTAAAGAATTCAACAATTTGTTTGCCAAAGATCTATTATCGTGTGATGATATTGCCAATATGGCAAATAAGTATCTTATAAAGCTTATTCCTGACAATCATCGATTTGTTTTGCCTACTATTGATGTAATGTATGATAAAATTGTTAATATATATGAAAAATCAAATTCTGCAATAGAGAACTCTGTCAAGTTTCTTAACCAAAATTGGAATAAAATAAAAATAAATTCGGGTTACCCAGCAAGATACATAATATTAAAATTGATTTTTGATAAAACACGCTATTTGTTTTATCATATGCATGGATCAACAAGTATGATTATTCCGCATACTTTACGAGAGTATAATCAATTGTTGGAAATGCTGCTAAATATGGAAGATTATGAAAAAATCGATTCCATGAGTGGAAAACTGCATAATAAGAGTGTTTTTAAGAATTATTTTATTCAGTCTTGGTGTAGAAGTAATTTAAAGGAAGAAGATTGTTTTTTTGTTAAAGAACTTTTTGCTATTGCAGATCCGTCAATTATAAATAAGATTGTTATTCAGAAAATAATTAATCGTTATCAAGATTTGTTTGAGAAGAAAGAAGGTGAAGTAGAAAAAATTCTTAATGATAAGAATAAAACATATAATATATCAGTGGGTGACGTGAATTTACTATTGCGACTCATTAAGGGAACGTTAACGCAGTATAAGGATAAGGCTTTTATTTTTGCTATAGAAACATTTTATTCTATAAAATTATACGAATACTATGATTTAAATACGGAGCAAGAATTAAAGAGAGAAAGCGAAAAGATAGAGAAGGAAGTTGTAGTAAAGAGTGTCTTAGATGAATTTGAACCGTATGAAATTATAGTTGGTGGTTCGCTATATAATTTAAAAAGTGATGATGGAATAGTCATTCCTAGAAATGGAATTGAAAATAAAAGAAGGGATCGAAGAATAATTTCTTTAAAAACAATAAGAGATTCTTTAAAGAATCTTATAGCAAAAGATGAATTACAAGAAACAGAAAAGAAAGAATTTAGATTGATTGAATTCTTTGCGTTGTTTACCTTGAGAAGAAGCTATGATCTTATTGAAGATGATGAAAGCCGCTTTAGTGATTATCGAATTAAGGATGATGTTGTTTATGCATCTGTGTTTAGTTCAGGACAGGAATATATATGGTTTGATATAATGTCTGTGTTTTCAAATTTACCAAATGTGAAAAGATGTTATAATCGAATTGATGAGAAATTATTTGATAAAGCGGAAAAAATGGAAGATTCGCTGTATAATTTGTTAATAGATTACTGTAAAAAAAATCGCACTCATACAAGAAATGGAGAACATGCTTTATTATCATACAGTTCCATTCGTAATATGGAAATATTAAATGATTTCTTTAATTATTTGAAAGTCAATTTTGGAAAAAGAAAATATCCTGCAGATAACCGTAAAAGTTTAATGGAATTTTTTAAGGGTGTTCAAGGATATGTTATAAAGTCTTATAAAGAAAGTGGCGAAAATGAAAATGCCGATACGGAATGGCGCAAAATAGATTTTGGGTTTGTAGAAAAGTTTATTGATGTATTGCAAGAAGATGAAATACAGGATAAGTTTGACAGAATTTTTAAGAGTATAAATGAAAATAAAACACAAGTGGATACGAATTCACTTGTAAATAGTATGAAAAATTTATCGAGTGATGATTTAACTAGTGTTGCTGGCCAATTACTAAAGGCTGCTAAAGTAGGATATGAAAATAAGAGTAATGTTGAAAAGGGAGTAATTGATCTTGCTGAATCAATGATTGAAAAAAGTAAAAAAAATAATTTAAAGAATTTAAATAAAATTGATAATCAGAAAGAAATACCTCCCATTTGGGAAATAATTGAGGATTTAAATAAACTATTCGATAAGTCTAGATATTATTCAACTGCGGAAGTTCGGAGGATAATTCGAGATGAATTGAGACGTGAAGGGTTATTAAATGATAATGCCACTAGTTGGATTGGTAAAAATGTTCGTAATGCGTTAAATCGTTGGTCAAATCCTGAAATTGAGAAGATTATCGAAATGTTTGCTACTTATTATATAACACACAATCGGAAAATAAATGACTAACTTAAATGCAGTCCTTCAAGTATATTTTGTTGATGCTGATATTGATGATGTATTAAATTCTGCTATTTGGATTCAATCATCAAATTTTCCAGTATTATCTATTAGTGAAGGGATGAACGAACAAACGTTTCGTCGTCTCTTCATTAATCACAATTCGATGTATGGAACTGATGTAGTTAGTAATATATATCAGTTGGCTAATAAGTGGAGATATGTGGAAGGTGTTGAGAAGCCCAGTCTTTTTAATATACTTGCCCATGCTACAGATAAGATACTTCGATGGGTGAATGATGAACCTATATGTGATTATAATAGCTATCTTCGTTGGAATGATATTTCTTCAATAGTTGGTGAAGATCTTCTGACAACGTCATATTTGGCATTCCGTTCAGTTCGTGAAAATTTAAAAGTCAGTTCTTTTGCCTGGAAACCTTGCATTACTTCATACAATCCAGAATTGAATCATATATTGGAAAAGGGATTGGGTGAATTACATTTTCATATGCTTGGTTCTTCTTTGGGTTTTGATGTCACTTGGATGTCTTTAATGAATTCAGAAAGCATAGGCGGTGAATTAAAGAAAAATTTAGACGGATTGAATAAATATCTATATGAATGGGTGGAAAAAGCGCGTGCATCCCGAATTTTTTTGTATAAAAGATTAAAATATAAAGATATTGATTTTAAAAAAGATGAATTATATAGGCTTTTGAAGGATGATGCACAATCTCTTCCATACCATGTAACATATTTAAGAAGCGAAATAACAAATGAAAAAATAAATGCTTATCGCTTTGGGCGAGATTGTTTGGATTATGCTATAAGTGGGGCGATGTCAGAACGAGATCGTAAAAGGTATTATAACGTACCTTTGATTGGGGAAAGAAAATTATTGTACAATCATTTAAAAGAGATTTTTTCTGGAAATGAAGAGTATAGTGATTGTGTACTTCCTTTATATATTTATTTACTTGTAAAAAATAAATTCCGCAAATATATAGTACAAAATGATTCTACAAAGGGTTTTTCTTATTTCCAAGAAATTCAATCGAGAAAAAGTAAGTACATAGATGAAAAATACAAAAAATTATTTCAATTTATGGCTGTGCAAACAACAATTGGTAATCAGCCTATACAAAAATTGGAAATGCGAATTACTCCTGAAAATAATTCATCTGATTTAAAAAAAGACTTGAGAGAATATAATGTTGCTGTCAATGATGAATTGTTAAGGCTGAAAGAACCGAATATTGTTCATGCGAAAAAAACAAAAGTAGGCTATGTTATTCATTTTTTGAAAAGATCTGAAAAGAAATGTGATGCGAAATTAGATAGGGGTGATTCTTGCCGACATAGTGTGTACAGAAAAGATCTGGAGAAGCAAGCGAATGCAATTGCTCAATTAATTCGCGATAATAGCATGTATATAAAAGGGGGATTTCGTCCATATTTTTGCAATAATGAAAAGTTTATTGAAAAGATAAAAAAGCGTCCATATGTATATCCGATTATAGGAATTGATGCTGCTAGTTCAGAATTTGGGTGCCGTCCCGAAGTTTTCGCTCCGGTTTTTAGGCGTCTAAGAGCTGTTTCTCGTAGAAATAATTTGGATTCTTTTTATGAAAAAAATGATATGCAACTCGGAAGAACTTTTCATGTAGGTGAGGATTTTTATGATATTGTTGATGGATTGCGAGCCATTGATGAATGTATATATTTCTTGAATTTTGAAAGTGGTGATCGTATAGGTCATGCTGTAGCTTTAGGCATAAATGCATATAATTATTACAAAACTCGAAATTTTAATATTGTTTTGCCAATGCAAATTTTACTTGATAATGCAGTATGGCTTCTTAAAAAAATGGAAGAATATTCTATTAATGATTTATATGGAACGAAGTATAAATTAAAAGAAATCTTCGAAACTTATTTTCGTATGATTTATACTAATATAGATGCTTCAATAGAAGATTATTATGCATCTTGGTTGCTACGCGGCGATGAACCATCTCGTACAAAAGAAAGCTTGAAATCAGAATGGAAATTATGCGCCGAAAACAATTTTAAGCCTATTTTTAAACAAATACGTCTCAATGAAAAGGCTTTAGATCTTTATGGAAAATATCACTATTGTAAAAAAGTAAAAGAAAAAGGAGAAGAAATAGTTGAGTATCAGCTTGATGATGGTGATGTACTTATAATAAATGAAGTTCAGAAAAAAATGCGGCAAAAAATTGCACGTGAAAAAATTGCCATTGAAACGAACCCAACTTCAAATTTGAGAATTACTGATATTGATAGATACTCTAAACATCCGATAACAGCGTTTTGTAATAGAGGGTTGAAGCCGAATTATGACCCAGATCAAATAACGGTTTCCATTAATACAGATGATCAGGGTGTTTTTGCAACATCACTAGAAAAGGAATATACGCTAATTTCATGTGCTCTTGAAAAGAAACGTAATGATGATGGAACTCCAACGTATTCGCCTAAGGATATATATAAATGGTTAGATGATGTTCGAGAATCAAGCCTTGTAAGTAGTTTTTTGGATGATGAAATGAGTTAAAAAAAAACGGTCATCGTTTTTCACGATGACCGTTTTAAATGCACAGAGATTGGTTGTGTTAAGCGTTTTTCATAACGATATTTTAGTATGATATTCTATAAGTTAAAAATAGATGCTATATCTGCATTCAAATCAAAACGATGTAGTTTTAGACAATCTCTTATAAATTCGTATCCTTTAGAATTTCGATCTTTTCCTAATTCAAATGATAATTGGAGTAAAATATTATTGAATGTATTTTTGAAATTGCCTTCATTATCAAAAAAACTTTCAAAGATGGCGCCAGATAAAAGAGGATGCAAAGAGAATATACTTGAAATTTTTAAAAGATCATTTTTATCCAAAATAAGAAAATCATAAACGTTTAGTCTATTGTTTTCCAAAGCGTTGTAAAAATATCGACCTATAATAAATAAGTCATTTCTAAACTTAGCTCTATTAAAATTATTTTTTAACATTGTTTTATGAGCTAATAATGATAAAGCTTTTGTCTTTGCCACACTTGCGTTTGGAATTTTTGTGATTGTTTCAAATGCTTCATGCAAATATGGCTTACTATCAATAATATTACGAGTTGTGTTGATAATTGTATTCCAATCAAGTTCAGTATAGGAACTGTTTTGAAGTATTGTTGTTAAGGGTTCAAATAGATTCTTTAATTCAATTTTGTGTTGAATTAAAGCTCTTACTGGTATTTTGTATTTTTCTGCAATCTCTAATAGTGGTATTATATCAGATTTTTCATTTTCTGTAGTTTCTTGATCTGCTGAAGAAATAAAATTCTGTTCAATTTTATTAGTTATCTCTTTTATAAAGTAGGAATCTAAAGATTCTTTATAATTATCAAAAAATTCTAAAACATTAGAACGACCGAATTTTTTTATTAATATATCGAGGTTTTTTAATGTTAAAAGGTTTTTAACATTAATAGAAGCTTCTTGCTTACCGCTTTTTTCATTCCATATCTTAATAACATCACCAAAGTCATCTAAAGGGATTGAATTCATTATGAAATCAATCTGATCATTTTTTTGAATGTCTTTTTTTAGAAGGATGGATAGAAATGAAGTCCAAGCTTGTTTACAGTTCCAATCATTAATGCATTTGTCTTTAATTTTGTTAAAGTTTTGATAGAAGTCTCCAAAACATTGATTAATGATTTTTAGGAAGTCATTTATTGACTCGTTGTTGAAAACTGAATTTTTAAAAATAAGTTTTACTAAAATTTGAGCTTGTATCGGTGGAATCGCGCCAAAATGATTTAATGAGTCAGTCGTTAATTCGATAATCTTTATTTGATGATATATCATAATATCAACGATTTTTTCAAAAAGATCATCATCAATATAATGAGTTCCTAAAATTGTATAAAAAAATCCATGTAGATAATGTGCTATTGCGTAATCATCTGTTTTTTCAAAAAATAAATATTTACTTTTTATAAAAAATTCCAGTCTATCGAATACTTTTTGTGCAAATTGAATTAGTCCTTTTCTGCATAGTATATAAACGTATAGGATATTGCTAAAATTAAGATGTAATTTATTTTGATTAAGCAAATCGAAGACGATATTTGACCAATATTTAGGCAGTTTGTTATCATCGACTATAAAATATTTAGGTAAGGCTTCTAATTCAATGCTTTCATATTTGATTTTCTCGATAATTTTTGTAACATTCTCTAACTTGACGTTCTCGTTAAAAAGGATTTCTACAATTCCATATTCAGAATAATGAAGTTCATTATCAGTTAAAAGAATTTTTTCAATAAAAAAGTTAATCCCATTTTGTTGTATTATTTTATCCCATAATTTTTTGTTTTCTTTAAAATAATCATAACCATAATTGTTCTGTGAATCATTTGTTTGTTCTAGAATTAAATCCAAATTTTCTTTGGAAATTTGAAACATTGCTTCATCAATTAATAATTGCTGGAATTCTGGTTTATCTTTAAAATCTGACAATTTTTTGATATTGATATCAATTTTTTTTATTTTCTTTTTTAACGAAGAATCTTGAACAGCTTTATTTAGAAGTTCTTCTAAAATCTTTATATTATTTTCTAAATACGCTCCAATAGTTTTGTTACAATTATTAATAGTAGAATCATCTATATTTTTGTCGATCATTCTACAAATTAAAAAATCTGTTTTTTTATTAAAAATAGACAAACTATTAGAATCTATTTTTTTAAATATTTTTTCAAGTAATTTATCTATAAATTGGTCTTTTTTTTCTTCGTTGTTTATGAATTCAATATATTGCTCGAGGAAATTAAATTTTTTGTATTGGTTACAGTAGTTTATGATAGCTGTTATATATTGCTCTATTTTTTCTGATTGATTATTATTTAATATATCAGTTAATATATCATTGTTCAATACAGAAGAATTTGTCCATTTATAAGGAAGTATTTTTCTTTCAACAGAGTGAAGGTGTTTTATCTTTAAATTAAAATTAGGTTCAGTTTCATTTCTGAGATTTTGAATATAGGTGTATTCGTCGTTAGTAAATTGTTCTTCGTAAGATGCAGAAAGAAAATCACTATAATTTTCGTCAATATATCCTTTTGATAGCATTGTCAAAAGAAATTCTTCTTTGACTTTGTCGCAATCATCATAGTCTTTTTCTATTCTATTTTTTTCTTTTCTTATTACATCTATAATTAATTGATTATCTAAAATTAAATTTTTTAATGATTGCATTTTTTCTGGTAAATTAGACATTTTGGATTTCCTTTACTTCGCGTTTTTCTAATTCTTTTAGAGCTTCATGATAATCATTTTTTGATTTGTTTAGACAATAGTAAAGTAATCCTTCGTGTTGTAACAGTTTTTGGAAATCTTTAGGATACAAATTTTTATACAAAATTAACGAGAAAATCCATTGGTATGTTGATTGGGTTATTTTATTATTATTGAGAGATGCTAAAAAATCTTTATTTGTTTCTTTATATACTCTGTATTCATTTTCGCAATTCTTCAGCATTCGTAAATCACTTAAGAATATTGAAATGTCATCAATGTAGTCTCTTCCTAAATCTTCTTCTAAATAAGGCATTTTACTTATTATAAATCCTGCAGCGTTATCTTTTGTCAATACAGGAACGATTGGAACGATGAAATCAAAAAATTTTGTTCGTTCATATTTAGAGAATATATCATCTCGTATCATGTAGATGAATATTATCGGATTTGTTTTTATTTTAGGAGTGTTGTTTAATATATGATTTAATTCTCGTAATTTTGAGAATATTGTAGTGGATTTAAATCTATCCAGATCTTCAAAAACAACTATTCTTTTATTTTCCATTTTTTCAAAAAAATAAACTAGTTCTGTTATATTTTGACTGAATAATCCACCTTTGTTATCTTCGAAATGAATATTAAATTGATTATAGGAAATACTTGATAAGTGTATTGGGTTTATGTGTAGCAAAAATACATATAGGCAGACAAATATGGAAAAAGAAGATAAGAGAAATAAAGCTGTATAATCACAAATTAAATTTATGAATTTATCTGAGTTTGTAAGGAAAAAGGTACAGCATATAAATATTAAAATTAAAAAAGATTTACACAACAATTCTTTATCGGATAAGTCTTTTATTTTTTTAAATCGAGATGCTGGTATATCATCTTGTTCAACTGAGTATAAAATTTGTTCTAGTATTCCACGTTCAATTTCAATTTCTAGTTCTTCTTCTTTTTTCTTGTAATCTTGATAAATTTTCCAATGATCGTAATCAGAGATTCCGTCACTAGAGAAAATCTTATATCCTGAATCTGTTTGTTTTACATCAAACTTGCATGTTTCAGATGAATTATCATTACATTTAAAATCTTCATCGCATTTGCATGAAAATTTTGCTAATGCAATATTTATAATATCACGATTCTCTAATGGATTGTTTCCTTTTTTCGTTTCTGCAACTCGATTTACATAGCTTTCCCAAAAAGAACTTTTTCCAGATCCAAAATATCCGGTAATAGCTATGTTATTAACATTGGGTTCTGTTAGTGCCCAATGTAGAGCTTCAAATGCTTCATTCCATTTTTTACAATTGTAAGGAAGCATTGAATCAAATTCTGGTTTTAGGTCAATGCATTTATATTCTTTTGGAAACTTTTCATAATTAATCAACCAAGAAAGCCATAGAAGTTTTATAGGCGTAACTAATTTTAAATATTTTTCTTTTAGAAATTTTTTCATTTTAGTTGTTATTTTGTATTTCTTTAACACAAGTGAAATGATGGTGAAAAAAATGATTAAAAGAATAATCCATAACAATGGAACAAATAGTCCATATATCATGAGAGAGTTTTCTTCGATGTTCATAAAAAAGTATTAAGTAGATTATTTTATTTTGCCAAATATATTTTATTCTAATAAAAATAAAAGAATAAAAAATACGAAATCACAATAATGTAAGATTTGCGTTTAAGTTTGTTTACGTGTAGTATGCGAAAAAAATATAGGTCATCGTGTTTCACGATGACCGTTTCAAATACTAGATCTGTCGACTTTGGCGTTATGCGCCTTCGCTCAGGATGACACTGCCATTTTATGGATTCCCTCCCGCGTTACACTTGGTCGAGAATGACTGCTTCGGGGAGCAAATCTCATTTCAGTTAACTGCGGCGAATCCGTGCCGTGCTACTTTATATCAAACTGCACTTTCGGAGCTTGGCTTGCGCCGGCGTCAGCGGAGAAGAGGGCTTTCGGGCTTGCGCCTGCGAATCCAGCGACGAGGTTTGTCGGGAACTGGCGAATGGTGGTGTTGAATGCTTGAACGGTTTCGTTGTAGCGTTTGCGTTCTACAGCGATGCGGTTTTCAGCGCCTTCGAGTTGTACGCGGAGTTCCTGGAAGCTCTTGTTGCTCTTAAGATCTGGGTAGTTTTCGGAGACGGCCATTAAGCGCTGGAGGGCGCCGCCGAGGGTGCCTTGCATTTCTTGGAAGCGTTTGAGGGCTGCTTCATCGTTCATGAGGCTTTCATCGAGTTTGACGGTTCCGCCCATGCGGCTACGCATTTCCATGACTTCGGTGAGTGTGCTTTTTTCGAAGTTGGCTTCGCCTTGTACGGTGCTGACGAGATTCGGGATGAGGTCGAAGCGGCGCTGGTATGTGTTTTCGACTTGTGCCCACTGCGTTTTGACGCCTTCTTCGAGGGCAATGATATTGTTGTAAGTGCTGATGCCTTTCCCGACGATAATGAGGAGGATGGCGACGACGATGATAACGGTAATTAAAACTTTTTTCATAAGTTCTCCGATGTTTACGGGGTTAATATACAAATTACCCTACGATTAGTGATTTTTCGTAGATGTAGTCGATGTCTTCGGGAGTGATTTTTCCGGGAACAAGATCGAGTTTGGAGTGGTTCACTTTCATCGCGGCGGCGAACTTGTCGCGCATTTCGCGGGTGACTGTGCATGTGCCGATGAGTTTGCGGATTATTTCCCTAAATTCTTCGATGTTTTTGAGTCCCAAAAGCGCAAGGATTTTTTCGACGTCTTGCGGGACAAACTTGGCGCAGACTTCTACGTAGGCGGCGAGGAAATACCCTACTGCGGGGCCGTGCGGAACGCCTACGTTAAGGGTGAGGTCATAGCTCATTCCGTGCGGTACGGCTGTGCTTGTTTGTGCGATGGCCATGCCTGCAATTGTCGAGGTTAGCATGAGTTTTTCATACAAACTCGCATCAATCGGCGCGGCAGTTTCCCTAGCAGGCGCGGCATTTGTTGCTGTGCATCCCTCATCAGAAAGCAGCGCATCTTTGCATTCACCCCAGAGTTTGAGTCCGTATTCCGGGCACATGCGGTTGAACAGATTCGATTTCACGTTGAGGATGCTTTCGACCATGTGGGCAAGCACATCAACGGCGGTGTTCACGATCAATTGCTTCTTTGCTGTAGCGAGATACTTTCCGTCAACGAGTGCGAGCGCAGGGAAAATTACATGTGGGATGCTTTTCTTGAGATGGATTTTATGGTTCGTGATGATGGCAACGGGCGTTGCTTCGGAACCTGTTCCGCATGTTGTTGGGACTGCTACGACGGGCGCATGATTGAGCGGATGGCTTGGCGCTTTGTGGAGCTCGTCTGCGTTTAAGTCGGGGTTCACAAGCAATAGTGCTGTTGCTTTTGCGGCATCGATAGCAGAACCTCCCCCAATGCCGATGATAAAGTCTGCGTTAAAATCGCGTGCGATTTGAGCGGCCTTCCCTATTGTATCGGTTGACGGATTTTCTTCGACTTCGCTGAAAGTTTGGTACGGGACCTCCCCCGCTTTCAAAACTTCGGTCACATCGTTCAGCGAACCGTTTGCAATTGCAGAATGGCGCCTTGTCATGATGAGTGCGCGATGCCCGATGGCAAGCATGTTTTTCGCATGATTTTTTACGCAGTCTTTTTCAACATAGATATCCGTGGGTACAAAAAATCGCATAGAGTTCCTCTAACTATAACATTAGCCATTCTTTATTAAACCATAAGTAGAGACGGCTTTGTTCGTTGCGGTTTTTGATGAGCCACTGCGCGAATGTCGGGCGGTCAATGGGTTCGCAAATGGTGTAGATAAATGCATCTACAAGTCCTTCACGTATAAGTCCCTGATAAAATCTTTGAATGGGGTCTTCGATTTCATCAGTGAAGGCGACGAGCTTGATAATTTTTCCCAGGATGTGGATCAAGAATTCCGTTTGCTGCGCTGAGGTTGAATCATTATCGTAAAGTTTGCGTTTCCCGATTGAATCCGTCACAAGCATGGTTTGGATGGCAAGCAAAAATTCGTTGTTGACGGTGGAGTCGCTGCCGGTCTGCTTGATTTTCGGGGTGTTCATTTCGACTGTATTCTCTTTTTTCAAGACGAGATATTTTGTCTTGCCGTAAAGTCTCGAAAGATTGTCGCGGACGATTTCAGCTTTTTTGCTGATGAACGTGGAGTACATGGTGTAAGCGTAGAATTGTGGCCATTTGCCTGTCTGGCTTGCCAAAAATCCTGCATAGTAGTAGCTGCCTTCGTGTGTGCGAGAGTTGTTGGTGCTTCGCTTGACCCAGGCGTAAGCGCTGTCGGCGTTGTTCTTTCGCATGAAGGCGATGGTTGCATTGTACGGAATGTTAAACGAGTTTGGAACTTTTTCAAAACCCTGACGGTAAACAGCGATAGCGGAATCGGACATGCCTTTGTCATCGTAGATGGTTCCGAGCAGGCTATAGAGATTTTCGTCGATGTTTTTCGTATCAAGTTTTGCCGCAGCTTTGGCGTAAGAGAGTGCCTTGTCTAAATCGCGTTTGGCATGATAGGTGAATGCCATTTCGTATTTAACGAGCGAGTTTTTCGGGGCTTTTTTTTCGGCTTGTTTATACTTAGCGATTGCTTCGTCAAATTGACCTTGCTCGTGAAATTGAACACCTTGATCAACAAGGTCTTTGACAACTTCGTCGTTGTTTTTTTTAGCTGCATTTGGAGCTGCAAAAAGTACGGTGCTTGCGATGCAAAGAATGAGTACGATGGATTTTTTCATGATAAATTATTTGTTGAGAATGGCATGATAGAATTCACGGATATCGTCCCAGCGGTAATATGGGGCGGCGGGGCATTTGTCCTTGTTAGTCTCCTTGCATTCGATGGGGAGTGTCTGTTCAATTTCGTTGTACAGGATTTTGACGAGGATAGGCTTGCCTTGGGCTTTGTAGAATATCATCTGGAGGTTTGCGGCCATCGGGATGATTTTAAAGTCGTTCCATTCTTCGTGCAATTTTGTGAGGTCCGAAACTTTTGCGTTTGCAACGGAGAGTTGCATGAGAGCGGTGAGGGGGAGGAGTGCTGCATCGTGACCAAAGCGGAGTGTTGCGGCGATTGGCGTTGCCGAACCATTCGAAGTATCAGCAGCGATTGCGGTGTCTGCTTCGTCAAGAATATTCTTGAGTGTCGGTTTTGCAAAGTTTATTCCGTCATTGGTGGC
Organism: uncultured Fibrobacter sp.; assembly: GCA_947165045.1. Lineage (GTDB taxonomy): Bacteria > Fibrobacterota > Fibrobacteria > Fibrobacterales > Fibrobacteraceae > Fibrobacter. The sequence continues at coordinate 41,596 of CAMUYW010000014.1, forward strand.
GATGAGCGGGCTTGTGCCAACGAGGCTGTACCACCAAGCGTTTTGAGCTTTCCAACGTGCGATTTTTTCTTCGGTCGTGAAGAGGTTTACGAATGAATCGGCGGGAACTTTTGCATTTGCTGCGATGTCATCGAGCAGGGGCTGGTCCATGCCTTGCATCGATGTTGCGATTTCAAAGAAACGGTTGTAGAATTTGTCCGCTTCAATATTTTTTACAACATAATTGCTGTCATTGAAGAGCTTTTTCAAGAACGGTTGCGGGTTCACATTTTTCCACAACTTATCGCTTTCGTCTGTGTAGGCTTTTGTCTTTGAATAGTCAAGCTTGTTCCATTCGAAGGAACTGATGAACTTCATATAGCTTTTGCCAGAGATGAGTTCGGGCTTGATTTTCGGATTGAGCGAACGGAGTTCTCCGTTGAAGGCTGCCATGCTCACAATGCAACGTCCGCTTGTGCTTGCGTATGCTCTCACGTGCGGTGTGACTTTTTTACCGCCGATTTTCCAGTCCTTGAAAACTTCCCTGAAATTCTTGTACATGCGGTTTGCAATTCCCTCATGCTGGCGAACTCCCACTTGCGTGAGGTCCCCTTTGCGCGGGGCGGCATCGTTGGCGAGTATTTGGGCGTACGCGAGCGCTTGTTTACCGAGATCAGTGAGTTTCTGGGCAGAATCGGCTTTGGAAAGTGTTTCGAAAAGGTATGTATATTCTTCACCGCTATGGTGGTAACGGCTGCCGTGGCGTCCATAATGGCTGATATAAAACGGCTTATAGCCTGCGGGAACCTTTGTGTAATTAGTATTTACGGGTTCCGGGTACACGAGATAATTGCTCGATGTGTATTCGGGATGTTTTAATAGTTCTGCATCACTCGTCTGAGCGTTTACGGTGGCGGTGAGGAAAAATCCCGCTGTGAGTGCAAAAAGGCCTTTTACGAAATCAAATTTTTTCATGTAACTAATATAATATAATGGTGTTGCTGTGTGAGTAAACTAAAATGAAAGTTCGGCGTTGGGGCTCCGCCCGCATAAAGTACTTTTTGATTATAGGATAAAACAATAGTTTTTAGGCTATAAGCCTATATTTCAAGTTGAAACGAAAAAAACTTTGGCACATCTTTTGCTAACTTTAACCACGTTTAATTTTAAATCAAGGATAACCATGAGCATTGTAGATTCAGTACTCCATAAGATTTTTGGTACACCTCATGAACGTAAGGTGAAGCAGCTCCGCCCAGTGATTGCAAAGATTCACGAAGCCTGCAAGGCCCTTGCAACGCTGGACGACGCTGAGCTCGCTGCAAAGAGTGCGGAATTTCGCGAAAAACTGAATAACGGCGCAACGCTCGACGATATCAAGGTTGATGCATTTGCTGTTTGCCGCGAAGCTTGCGACCGCCGCTTGGGTATCTTCAACATTTTCAAGCCGGAATTCGGCTTTGACTTCAGCCGCCTCGGCCCTGAACTTCAGGAAGCTGTGAACAAGGCCAAGGCTGAACTCGAAAGCGGAAAGAACGAATGGGAAGTCTATTTGCCGGCCGCTCTCTACGCCAAGGTCCGCGAACTCTATCCAGAATCTGTGAAGCCGTTCCGTATGTTGCCTTTCGATGTGCAGATGATCGGTGGCCTCGTGCTCCACGAAGGTGCAATTGCCGAAATGGCAACTGGTGAAGGTAAGACACTTGCTGCTGCTCTCCCGGTTTACTTGAACGGTCTTTCTGGCCATGGCGTGCATGTGGTGACGGTGAACGATTACCTCGCTGGCCGTGACGCAAAGCAGATGGGCTTGGTCTATAAGTTCCTCGGTTTGACTGTTGGTCTCATTATCAATGGCCTCAATCCGGAACAGCGCCGCGAAAGCTACAACTCCGACGTGACTTACGGTACCAATAACGAATTTGGCTTCGACTACCTCCGCGACAACATGGCTGTTGAACCGAACCAGCTCGTGCAGCGCGAACTCAACTTCTGTATCGTTGACGAAGTGGACTCCATCTTGATCGACGAAGCTCGTACGCCGCTTATCATCAGTGGTCCGGCCGAAGATGCTACCGAAAAGTACGCCAAGGCCAACGAAATTTCCAAACAGCTCGTCCGCAACAAGGACTTCTCTGTCGACGAAAAGGACAAGAACATCCAGTTCACCGAAAAGGGTGTGCTCCACATCCAGGACTTGATGCACATTACGAACCTCTATGGCGAACATGCCGACTGGGTTCACTTCCTTGATAATGCTCTCCGCGCTTGGTACCTCTTCGAGAAGGATGTCGACTACATCGTACGTGATGGCGAAATCATCATCGTTGACGAAAACACGGGTCGCTTGATGGAAGGCCGCCGCTATTCTAACGGTATCCACCAGGCTATCGAAGCTAAGGAAGGCGTGCAGATCCGTCGCGAAAACCAGACGCTTGCAACGATTACGTTCCAGAACTACTTCCGTATGTACAAGAAGCTCTCGGGTATGACCGGTACGGCAGAAACCGAAGCTACGGAATTCATCAAGATTTACAACATGAACACGTGGGTCATTCCGACGAACAAGCCGTGCATCCGTAAGGACTTGCAGGATCTCGTTTATAAGTCCGAAGATGCCAAGTGGCGCGCCATTGTTGCTGAAATCAAGGAACGCCACGCGAAGGGCCAGCCGCTCCTCGTGGGTACGGCATCCATCGAAAAGTCCGAAATCCTCCACGGCATGCTCGAAAAGGAAGGCATTCCGCACGAAGTCTTGAACGCCAAGAACCATGGCCGCGAAGCTGAAATCATCCAGTATGCAGGCCACAAGGACAAGGTGACGATTGCAACGAACATGGCTGGTCGTGGTACTGACATTGCTCTTGGACCGGGAGTGACTGAGCTCGGCGGTTTGCATGTGCTCGGTACAGAACGCCATGAATCTCGCCGTATCGATAACCAGTTGCGCGGTCGTTCTGGCCGTCAGGGTGACCCGGGTTCTAGCCAGTATTTCTTGAGTCTCGATGATAACCTGATGCGTATCTTCGGTGGCGACAACGTCAAGAACCTCATGAACCGTTTTGGCGTGGGCGAAGACGAAGTGATTACCCACCCGATCGTTTCCCGCTCCATCCGTGGTGCACAGCGCCGCGTCGAAAGCCAGAGCTTCGATATCCGTAAGCACTTGCTCGACTACGATAACGTGATGAACGAACAGCGCAAGGTGATTTACGGGCTCCGCCGCCGCATCTTGAACGGTGAAGACATTCGTGACGAAATCATGAACCGCATTGAAGACGCTTGCGATATCAAGGTTTCTGCTTACATTCCTGCAAAGAGCTATCCGGAACAGTGGAAGCTCGAAGACTTGCATGCAGACTTGCAGCGCACGCTCGGCATGGAATACAACTTGACGCTTGAAGAAGCTGTAACGAAGACTCCGGAACAGGTGCTCGACGAAATCATCGACCTCTGCAAGGTGCGTTACGACAAGCTCACGAAGATTATTCCGGATGCAGATTTCCGCAATATTGAACGCCGCTTCCTCCTCATGACGATTGACCAAGTTTGGAAGGAACACTTGTATGCTATGGACCAGCTGAAGGATGCTATCCGCTTCCACGGATACGCCCAGAAGGATCCGCTGATGGTGTACAAGAACGACGGCTTCAAGATGTTCGAAAGCTGCCTCGAAAAGATTGCAACACTCACGGCTCTCCGTATTTTAAATATTCGCATCACGCTCCCGAACGGTGTGACGGTTTCTCCGGATCAGCTCCAGCTCAAGAGTCAGGAACAGATTGATGCCGAACGCAAGGCTGCAGAAGAGGCCGCACAGAACGGTGCTGCTCCGGCAAACGAACAGGCCGCTGAGCCTGCCGAAGCGCAAGAACAGTTGAGCGCCGATGGCGCCAAGGCCGCAGGTCTTGCTGGTCAGGCTGCTTCTTCTGAAACGAATGCACTTTCTGAAGATCAGGCTGATGGTCAGCCGATGCCGCAGAGCGCGCTTCCGGGCACTCGCCCGAACCGTGTGAACCCGGCACTTGCTGCCGCAGTGAAGCGCGCCCAGCAACAGGCTGGTGCAAAGCTCGGTCGCAATGACCTCTGCTGGTGCGGTTCCGGCCTCAAGTACAAGAAGTGCCACGGCAAGGACGTTGACTAATTGAAAACTGCTCGAAATTTTTTCAGTCTCGAAGGCATTGATGGCTCTGGCAAGTCAACGCAAATTGACTTGCTGGTTCACGCACTTGAATCCGAAGGTCACAAGGTCGTGAGATTGCGTGAACCCGGAGGCGCAAAAATTTCTGAGCGTATTCGCGAATTGCTTTTGGACCCTGCGTTCAAGGGCATCATGGCAGACGATACCGAACTCCTGCTGTACAATGCTGCGCGCGCGCAGGTGATTCACGAAATCATTCAGCCCGCGCTCGATGCAGGGAACATCGTTATCGCTGACCGTTTTGCGTGGAGCACATTTGCTTATCAAGGCTACGCTCGCGGGCTCGGTGCAGACAAAGTGCAACGACTCACGGAACTCACGTGCGGTGGTTGCTTCCCAGAACTTACGATTGTCCTTGACTTGACCGTCGAAGCAAGCCGTAAGCGCATGGCAACTCGCGGTGGCGCCCCCGACCGTCTTGAAAGCGAAAAAGCTGAATTCTTTGAACGCGTCCGTGCGGGCTATCTCGCCGCCGGCCGCGATTACAGCGATGTCGTAAGCGTCGTCGATGCCGATCGCACCCCCGACGAAGTTTTTCGTGATGTTCTTTCACTCATCCAGGCAAGGCTGAAATGATATTCTTTTTTATTCTCATTTTCGGCGTGCTTTTCCTGTTCATGAATGTCAGGAATGTGGCGCCTGGAATCAAGGGGAGCATTATCGCCGGCGTTTCGGTCATTCTCCTGCCTGTATGTTTTCTGCTTAGAACAAATTATTTTGCATCGCTGGGAATGTCGTTTTTTTCGATATGGCTTTGCGAAGCTCTAATGCTTTACATCCTTTGGTGGATTGCTCGTGGCATCCGCCGTGCTATTGTGAAGAAACCGATTGACAAGCGCCTTGTCATTTCGGTATCTCGTCTTTTGCTTTTTGTTTCTGTGCTTCTCACGATTATCTTCCGCATTGCAGGCGTGAGCGCAAATGAAAATTTCCATGTTCGCGAGTTCAAGGTTGCAGTCCCGACAGAACAAGAATTTACTGCGGTCTTTTTTAGCGACCTTCACATCGATCCGCTGTTCAATCGTGAAAAAATGGAACGCATTGTGCGTGTGAGCGACAGTCTCCACCCAGACTTGGTCTTGTTCGGTGGCGACCTTTCGGATGTTGTCGATTCAACACTTTCGGCTTGGGAATACGATTTCTTGATGCAAAAACTTGCTGCGACTGCCAAGGTAGCAGCGATTGCCATTGATGGAAATCACGAAGGTTTTATTGAACGTGAAGGCGGCAACTACAAAAAATGGATGCAGGATAACGGTTTTCTTGTGCTGGAAGATTCTACGGTTTGCACGAATTTCGCATGCATTACCGGCCGAATCGATCACAGCGTCGCCAAAATGCGCGATGTCGAACGTAAACCGCTTTTTGACCTTCGTCCGTCTACTACCGAATCAAAACTTCCTTGGTTGCTCATGGATCATCAGCCGCATGGTATCGAAGAAGACCATCCCGGTCGTCGTCCTGACTTTGCCATGTCCGGTCACACTCATAACGGCCAGTTTTTCCCAGGAACGGTCATTATCAATTGGGTTTGGCGCCTTGCTTACGGCATTGGTGAGCTAGATCAGGTCAAGTGGCTTGTTTCTAGCGGTGTTGATTCTTGGGGACCGCCAGTTCGTGTCGGTAGCGATACCGAAGTTTGGTTCCTTCGTTTTGTGCCTGATAGACTTTGATGTCATTCAGTGTCAAAATTCATTAACTATATTTTAAAGAACTATGACTCTTTGTTTAGAATCGGATCAATTAGAAACCGTACAGAGAATACTTGGGCTCCATTTTGAGGGCTTCGAAGTTTGGGCGTACGGTACGCGTGTTACGGGTGTGGATTTGACCCCGGATACGGATTTGGAATTGGCTGTCATTTCGGACTCTCCTATTTCTCTCGATGATATGACTTCGGTGGAAAAGGCTTTTGTCGAAAGCGGACTTCCGTTCCGTGTCGATGTGATCGACTGGTCCAAGCTCCCCGAATCTCTTCAAAAGCAAATCAAGAAAGAACATTTTGTTATTCAGGAGGCCGCCGATAGCTTCCAGTAAGACGGCGAGGTTGAATATGAATCGCTTGTTTCCTCTATTTCTAGCTGCAATTCTTACGACTTCGGCTTTCGCTCAAGACGATGTCGAAAAGGTAAAGCAAGTGGTCAAGAGTGGCCGCTGCTCGGATGCGATCGCTCCGCTGCAAAAGATTTATGGTTCTTCGTTCCGTAAGCTCGAAGGTGAAAAGGCTTCTGTCATGCTCGCGGAATGTTACTTGCGCACTGGTAAAAAGGATGCCGCTCACGATGTGGCCTCCCGCTTCTTGGAATACCATGTGAAGTCCGCTTACCGTGAACGTATGGAACTTGCCCGTGCCGTTGTCGATGTCGAAAGAGGTTCCGTGTTCGATGGCGTCGAAGCGATGCTTCGTGTGCTTTCTTATTCGACAAACCCGGCAGCAAGGTCCCATGCAAAGGATGTCGTGATTCAGACGCTTGCAGCTTCGCTCCTTACGGCAGACCAGCTTCAGTCCTTGCTTGAAAAATATCCTGTCGACCGCGAAGTGATGGGATGGATGCAGCTTCAGCTCGGCCGTGAATGCCAGAATGTCAAGCGTTACCGTGCTGCAAGGTATTGGTATAAGAAGGTCCTCAAGACGACTTCTTCTGAAAATTTGCAGAAGACCGCCAAGAAGGGAATCAGCGCTCTTGAAGGTCTTGGCGCAGGTCTTCCGACCGTTCTCGTTCTTGCTCCGCTTTCCGGTGACTATGCAGAATTCGGTGCCGCTGCTGTCCAGGGCTCTCTCCTTGCATACGAGCAGGCCGGTCTTAAAGACAAGGTGAATATCATTTTCCAGGATACGCATGCTGATGCGGCTATCGCCATTATGCGTACACAACGCGCTGTGAATCAGGATAGCATCATCGCTATTATCGGTCCTATCATGAGTGCACCTGCAACGTCTGTGGCTGCATGGCTCGGTGCAAATTTCCAGCATGTCCCGATGCTTACTCCGACTGCAACGGATGCGGGTATCGCAAAGCTTGGTCCGAACATTTTCCAGGTGAATATCACCATGGACATTCTTGCCCAGACCATTGCTGACTTTGCTATCAAGTGCCTCGACATCCGCGAATTTGGCGTGATGAGCCCGCTTGGCGAATTCGGTACGGCAATGTCCGAAAGCTTTACCAAGGCTGTTGAACGTCGCGGTGGTGCTGTTGTCGGTTTCCGCAATTACGAAGAAGGCCGCCCGGACTACAAGACGGAATTCAATCTTTTGCGCGATGTCCGCTTTAATCAGGAAAACCGCCGTAGCAACATTGCTAAGGGTGCAAGTGATCTCAATGCTGTGAACCAGAGAGATCGTAAGCTTTACCTTGCTGACTCGACCTCTGATTTCCCGGGCCTCTTTATTCCGGCGACGAATCCTGCTGATGCTGGTGCCATGGTAAGCCAGGCCGCATTTAATAAGGTCACTGGTACGTATCTCGGAACTTCTGGATGGTATGGCCGTGAACTTTTGATTCAAGGCAAGCGCCTCGTGGAAGGTTCCTATTTCAGCGTACCGAGCCTCGACATGAACAAGGGCAACGTTGCTTATACTCAGTTTGTGAAGGACTTTACAGCTCGCTGGGGTGTCGAACCGGGTGAAGACAAAGTAAGTGGCCTCAGCTATGATGCCGCGAATATCATCTTCACTTCGCTCGCCGCAATCGCTGGCAAGCAAGATGACTTGACGCATTACATTAATGCGACCAAGGACTTTAATGGTATCTATGGTGATATCAAGTTCCGCCGCGGTGCAAATGCCAACACTCGAATCGTGACAGTGAACAAGGGTAAGTTCGAAGTCGTTACAACTTGCGATAAGCAAGATCTTGCGGCCAAGAACGCCAAGTCCAAGAAAAAGAAGTAATAGACACTGATTTGTCACACGAGCATTTAAAAAAAAGACCCCTGCGGAAACAGTCACCGCGGGGTCCTTTTTTTGAGGAGTCGAGCCGGTGTGTGAATCCGGCGTGATGGGTAATGAGAGAGATCCTAGCAACTGTAGGCGTTTATGCATGCTGCCACGAAATCTGCCGATTCGCCTTGCTGGTAGTATGCGTAAAGGTTCGAGTCGTCCATGATGTCTTCGAGGTTAATGCCGCTTGTCGAATTGAGCTCGTCTTTAACCCGTTCCTTGAAGGCCTGAAATCCCGGATGGAACAGATAGTATAGAGCAACAGCTTGAGTTTTGTGGAACAGCTTCATGGAAACCTCCGAATTAAGTTTTTATTCTACACCCATTTTCATCCTTCTTTAAAATCTCTCATTCCAACTCGTTCTAACTTCCCTTGCATCAACAACTTACAGCTTAAAATGGTATAATTTTGTTGATAAAATGTTTATTTCTTATTGGCATCTGTTGTATTTATACATTTTTTTACATTCGGAAACAAGTCCCCGCCATATTCCAAAGTGGAATGTGGTGTGGCCGGATGAAAGTTTCTAGATTGTTTGAAATGCTAAAGAGATACATCGTACTGTTTTTAATGATTGCCGGCATATCCTTTGCCGACGAAAATTCCTTTGCACTTACTCCGGCGCAAAATGAGCTTGCCGAGCAGATTACGCAAAAGACAATGGAGCTCAACTATGTCGAGGCCTTTAACTTGGCTCGCAAGCTCCGCCTCGAAAATGATGGCGTTGGCTGTGTATTCCAGAACATTATCCGTGTGAGCATGTACGATGACAAGGGTGATACCACATCGCTCAAGGTGGCTGCCAAGAATCTCGAAACTTGCAAGACTGAAGGTTTGTGGGATGCGCTCCGTAATTTTGAAATTGGCTATGTGCTCACCGAAACGGGGCACTCGGTTAAAGGAGCCATGCAGACACGCTCGGCGGCAAATCAGTTCGAAGATTCCAAGGATTATGAATCGAAGGCCTTCTATGCGATTTATGCCTATTATGTCGATAACAGTTTTGGATGGCTTCCGTTCAAGTCGGACAATCGCGATACGTACCTCAAGATTCTCGATTCCGGTTCCTTGCGTTCGGCACGATTCTGGCCGCTGTTTTTGACTCCGCTTATTTGGATGCACTATGATCGCAAAGATTTTAAAACGGGGCTTTCTCTCGCTGAGCGTGGGTTAAAAAAAGCTCCGAATCATCCGGTGATGCTTCAGATCAAGGCCGATATGCTTTACAGGCTGAATCGCTATGACGAAGCGGCCGCGATTTATGAGAAGAGCTCTGCCGATTATCTCGTGCGCACCGGAAAAACGATTCGCTATTGGTGCTCTGTGTTGAACCTCATTCGCATTTACCATGATGCAGGCGATGAAGCCAAGGCTGAAGAACAACGTAAAAAGTTGAATGATCCGGATTTCCAGAAGCAAAAAAAGTGGATGCCGAGTTCGCTTATCGAAGACCTCAACGATCGCGAATTGCTTTAACAAAATTGCCGTTTAAAAAAAAATTATCAATAAACTTTAGGACAAGCTGGACAAAAAAGCGTGTTAATAAGTAATAGCTCATTAACATATCAGGAGGCTTTTTATGTCGAGCAAGTTTTCCGTATTACGGGTTGGCTTTTTCTTGGATGGTTACACGCTCAAGAAGGTCAACGAATATTATCTCAAGTATCACAGGTACCACGCTCGCCTGGATTTCAAGGAACTTAAGGGCTGGGCGCGCGATTATGCCGTGAGACTTTTTGGCCGTGAAGGTTGTCCGGTCGAATTGGAATCGCATTATTATCATCCGTACGTAAAAAAAGTCGATAGTATCAATTCATATGTCGGCGATGGAATGGACCGCCTTGAAAGACAGCTTGCACTTGCTGGATTCGAGGTGCATTATAATTTGCCGGAAGATGCCGAGAAGCTTGGCCCGAATATGCAATTGATTGAGGATGCTTACCTTTGTGCGTTCTATCATAAAATCGATGTTCTCGTGTTGCTAAGTACGCAGGGCCAGTATTCAACACTTCCAGAACGCCTTAGGCGTGAGGGTGTTCCGATGCTTCTTTTGGGTTGGAACTTCGTGTACGAGAAGGGGAATACAAAAATATACTGGAAGACGGATCCTTGCTTGCGAGAGTTGAGCGGTTATTACGTCGCTATGGAAGATGTGGCCGAAAAGTATCCGCCAAGGCACTGTGCCGAAAAGAATTTGTTCATGTTGCCATACAGTTCACCATCGTCGCATCCGAATACGTGGCAAACGTATTTGAAAAAAATTATGGCATCGCTTGATGATCCCAAAGGAGGCTGTGAAACCGGATACAAGAAAAGCCCCGCGTTGGCGAGGCTCGTGTGACAATCTAGGTTGTTAAATCTTGTCCTGCTGTTTCTTTTCCCACGGGCTTAAGAACATCCAGGTGAAGCGTAGACCTCCATACCAGGTGTCGCCAACATTGTCTGTACCGTTTGGATTCGGGTCAACATTGAATCCTTCGATTTCCAGTTCGCTGTAACGTACAAAGCGGATTCCACCGTAAGCACCTACAGCGAATTGGTCGAACTCCAGTCGGAGTTCCAGTTCGGCGGTAAAGGTGGCTGCCATAGTGCTGTAGAAACGGTCGCGAACATGTTCATATTTCGAGCGGTCTTCGTTTGAAATGGTAAAACCAGAAGCAAGGTGGAAGTTAATCATGTTGAAACCGATACCCACAGACGGGATTACGTTGAATGTCGATTTTTCACCGAGAATCTTCCAGCCGAACATCCAGTCGGCACCATAAGAGAACCATTCTACATCATACAAACCATAGGCGAGGTTCTGGGGATTGGCTTCTGAGTATCTGCTTTCGACTGTCGTTACGTAGTTCTTGGCAGTACGTTCGGATTTTTGGTATGGCATGAAGTTGATGTCAACCCAAGTCAGGAACTGTTTGTACTGGGCGCCTACAATGAAATGCAAACCTAGGTAGAAATTATCGAATTTGCTGTATTTGTAATTTCCGTAGTATTTTGCAAGAACGGTATCGGCTTTGCCACTTGTGTCGGTGATTACGGCCTTGGACATGTGGCCGATATTCTGGAAGGCGATATTGTTTACATACTTCTGGAATTCGCTACGCATGCCGCGATAGTCTGCACCGATGGAAATAAAACCGCGGATGTGTTCCTTGTCGTAGAATCCATCTTCGGCTGCGGATGAATTCGTGACAAGTGCAAGAATACTAAACACCGCAGCCAAGCATAAAGAGGCTATTTTTGTTTTCATAAAGGCTCTCTCCTAATAGGAATCTCAAAAAGAGATATTTAATCAAACAATAAAATACATTATCTTCTGGTTTTGTGCATGAAAATTTACGATAGAATGTTGAAAAATGACAAAAGAACCGCAATTTTGCATTTGGTTTTACCGATTTTGAGTTTTTGCGGTGTTTTGATGGGAGCCCTCCTTGTAACGGGCTGTAATGGCGATAAGCCGGAAACGCCGGTTGTCGCATGTCGTGAGGCGGTTCAGTTTGAACCTGTTGCTAGCGATTATTTCTCGATTGGCAAGTTGTGCGGCGTTGATGTTGCTATTGTGCGTTCCGTGGTCGGGAAGGATACGCTGGTCCATAAGTACATGATGATGGATTCGGTGGCGGCTAGTTTGGGGACTGACTTGCGTCGTCGGGGGTTCTCGGAAGAATGGTCTTCGGCTGTGGTGTTGCGGGTTCCTCTCAATCGTGTGGCCGCTCTTTCAACTTCGCAGGTCGGTTATATGCTGAGGCTTGGTCTGCGCGACAAAATTGTAGGTGTTTCGGATGGCCAGTACATTGTGGATAGTATTTTATATGAGCGTGCTCAACAGAAATCGGTGGCGAGTATCGGTTACGATGCAAGCGCTTTGGAAAAGTTAATGGCGCTTAATTTGGATCTAGTTTTAGATTTTACTACGGGCGGGGATTATGATAATTATGAACAAATTGCACGAACAAATCTTCCGCTGATGTTGACTTCTGAATGGCAGGAAAGCAGCGCGCTTGCTAAATTGGAATGGATTAAGTTATATGGAATTCTGTTTGGCGTTCGCGCGCTTGCTGATATAATTTACGAACAAGAGAAGAAAAAGTACGAAACGTTGAGAGATCTCATAGCACAAGGCTCAAGTGATTCTATCGCTTCTGCGAGGCTCCAGAATGACAGCGCTAATCTAGCAGCTTCAAAATCCGAATTGCGTTGTCCTCGCGTTCTCGCTGGCATGTCTTATGGCGGTGTGTGGCATGCCGGTGGCGGAAACAGCTTTACGGCAAATCTCATTCGCGATGCGGGCGGTTGTTACTTGTGGGCATCAGATACCTCTCGTGAACTTACGTTCTCGTTCGAAGAGGTCTATGCGCTTGCCGATAGCGTGGACATGTGGGTAAATCCGTCCGCGTTTGGTACTGTCGATGAAATTCTTGCGCTTGAACCGCGCGTGAAAAATATCAAGGCGTTTAGGGAGAAGAAAATTTTCCAGAATGACGGACGCAAGGGGCCTGGCGGTGGTAACGATTTTTACGAAGGTGCGATTACGCGACCGGCGGAACTCCTCTGGAATCTTACGAAATGCATAAAAGGGGCCGTTCCGAGTGTAAATTCGTTGGATACCAGTTACAAATGGTACAGAAATATCTATAATTTTTAGCGTATGATGTCACACACAGGTATTGGAGATTGGATTGCCGCTCAGTATGATCTTGGTGTACCGTTCTTGCAACAGGTCCCGAGAGATTATGCGGATTTTCTGCTTTTGAATGCGCAGATCCGCGAATACGATGCTGGCGAGATTATCCTCCAGGGCGGAGTCGAAGGCGATTCCTTCTGCGTTTTGCAGAGTGGACGTGCTACGATTTGTGGCCAGATTCTGCCGGACGGCCATTACAGTGCGCTTGCGACTTTGGAAAGCGGCTCCTGTTTTGGCGAAATGTCTATCCTGTGTAATGAACCTACTGGCAATACAGTTATTGCCGCTGAAGACGGTTGCACGGTGCTTCACATTCCAAAGGCGGAATTCGTGAAGTTCCTCGACAAGAATCCGAGTGTCGTGGTTTACCTTTACAAGGTGATGGCGAACCGTCTCCGTGCAAAGAATCAGGCATTTGATGAGTTCGAACGCTTGTCGCTATTAGCTTCGGCGAAGGTTCTTCCGTTTATTGATTTTGCGCAGACAATGGAAAAAAGCCGCATAACAGGGACGGTTATTTTCGAATGTGCTGGAGAATCGGGCTTTATCGCTTTCCAGGATGGTCGAATTAGCTGTGCCAAGTGCGGCAAGCTTGCAGGTCCGGACGCACTCGAGAAAATGCTTTCGTGGGGCGACGAGACCTTGTTCAAGTTGGATACGCATGTGATGCCGGATGTGGTAAACATCAACCAGATGACGGATACGACAAGCCTCATCCTTGATGCGCTCAGAAATATTGATGAAAAACAAAGTGCCCGTAAATAGGGCCAAATCGCTGCCCGCTCGTAGGGCAAAGGAAAAAAGATGAATTACGCAGACGCAGGAGTTTCCTTGGCACGTGCCGATGAGGCAATGGTCGGTGTCAAGAAGTCCGTCCGTACCACATTCAACCAGGGCGTTCTCGGTGACGTAGGCAACTTCGGTGGCCTGTTCACTCTGAACCACCTCGGCATGAAGGACCCTGTCCTCGTGAGTTCCGTTGACGGTGTCGGCACCAAGCTCAAGGTCGATATCGAAATGGGCACGCACGAACTGCCGGGCCAGGACATCGTGAACCACTGCTGCGACGATATTCTCGTGCAGGGCGCACGTCCGCTGTTCTTCCTTGACTACGTGGCTACGGGCCGTTTGGAACCGGGTGTCATGGACAAGCTCGTTGCCGGTATGGCTAAGGCCTGCCGCGAAAACGATCTCGTCTTGATCGGTGGCGAAACTGCTGAAATGCCGGGCTTCTATGGTCCGGGCGACTACGATATCTCCGGTACTATCGTGGGTGTCGTTGAACGCGAAAACATCATCGATGGCAAGAAGATCAAGCCGGGTACGATTATCCTCGGTCTCCCGTCTACGGGTCTCCACACGAACGGTTATTCTCTTGCTCGTAAGGTGCTCTTTGACGTGGCTGGCTACAAGGTTGACACGCTCGTTGACGGCATGGACAAGACGATTGGTGAAGCTCTCGCTACTCCGCATCGCAGCTACTACCCGAGCCTCATCGACCTTTGCAACAAGAAGAAGATTCAGGGCCTCGCTCACATCACGGGTTCTGGCTACCAGGGTAACATTCCGCGTATCCTTCCGGACAACGTCGACGTGATTATCGACCGCACCACGTGGGATCCTCCGATGATCTTCAAGCTCATCCAGCAGGCTGGCTCTGTCGAAAAGGACGAAATGTATTCCACGTTCAACATGGGCATGGGCATGCTCTTGTTCATCGACCCGGCTGACAAGGCTGAAGTTGTCGCTCACCTCGAAGCTAAGGGCGAAAAGTGGACGCAGATCGGTGAAGTCGTCGCTGGCACCAAGCAGGTGAAGTTCCGCGACTAATCCCTAAAAACCTATAGCCTGTAAGCTAAAAAAGGCTTGCGCTTAACGCGCGGCCTTTTTTGTTGCGAATTGCAATTGCCGTTTGTCACATTATCGCTTTCAAAAAACTTTTTTTTGTGCCTTTTCTTGCAATAAAATCTAATTTTAGACGAGGTGTGAAAAGGAAAATTATGAAAAAACGTTTATTGAGTTCTTTATGTGCCGCAGGTGCTGTGGCCATGTTTTCCGGCTGTGGTGACGATGCTCCTACGCTGTCTGCTCCCACTCCGTCGAACATTTGCTCCATGATGACTCTGACCCGTGCCGGTTGGCTTATTGAAGTGGGCAATTCTTATTGGATTATTGGTGAAGACAATGTTGTGACAGATGTTGTGGACAATGTTGTTGGTTTTTATGATGGTGTTGGCACAATCGTAGATGCAACGACTGGTGCTGTGGCTTTGTCCAATGTTAGTTTGAACGCTTTACAGCATTGCGATGCTAACTTTAATTCTGGTGCCGGAAACAGCTCTAGTGCAGGTGGCTCAAATGCCAATTTGGGTTCTAGCTCTTCCGTTGCGCCAGCCTCTAGTGGTTCTAATCCGGCATCGAGTTCTGCGATTGTTCCGCCTAATTCGGCAACGAGTTCTAGCGATGGTGGCTTGGTTCAGTCGAGCTCCTCTGTCGATCCGACATCTAGTGCCACTCTGAATTCGTCTGCCGTTGAAAGCTCTAGCAGTGCTGAACCGGAAGTAGGTGCAGATGGTTTCCCGACCCTTGAGTCTTACGGCCCGCCTCCTGCTGAATACACGAAGGACATTCTGAGCAACGGAAAAAAGGGGTGGAATAGCCGTTACTGGGATGCTTGCAAACCGCACTGCTCCTGGATCAGCGATGGTCAAGAAGGCAAAACCGACACGACCACGCAGGAATCTTATGTGAAGGGCATGACGACCGCTCGTAACTGCAACATTCACGACGTCGAAGTCCCGACATTCACGCTTGGCCATGCTGTTCAGCAGTATTGGTTCGGGTATGAAGGCACAAACAACGCTTGTGGAAACGCCAAGGAGAAGGGTGTGTTCACTTGTACGGACATGGCGCCTATCGCTGTGAACGAAAACCTCTCTTACGCTTATGTGGCAGGCCCTGGTTCCCAGACGACTTGCGGTAAGTGCTTCCACTTGCAGTACGATGGCTCCTTCAAGGATGCTAGCGGTAACAACGCTCCGAAGGAAACGCACAAGGCTCTTAAGGGCAAGCACATTGTTGTGATGACGTCCAACATCGGTCACGACGTGGAAAACGGCCAGTTTGACCTCATGGTGCCGGGTGGTGGCGTTGGCGCATTTGATGCCCTTTCGACTCAGGTGAACGGTGCAAATATCAACTGGGGCGCAGGTTTCGGCGGCTTCCTCACGGAATGCCAGAGCAAACACGGCTATGACAACAAGCTCGAAGTTTATCAGCAATGCGTGAGGGACATGTGCGATGCTGCATTCGGTAACGCAGGATTCCCGAACCTGTTGCGTGGTTGCCATTGGTTTGCCGACTGGTACATGGCTGCTGACAATCCGACCTATCATTGGGAAGAAGTCGAATGCCCGCAGTATCTCATCGACCATTACATGACGAGAATCAATACGACTAAGGATAACCGCTATAAGTGGCATGATGACTGGTCTACTTACAAGGAAGGCGATCCGCTCGAAGAACAGGAATGTTTGACGGACGAATTCCCGAACGGTTGCAAGACGAATTAATCATTTCGTCATCTTCGCGAAGAAAACGCCCCGGAAGCATCCGCTTCCGGGCGTTTTTTTTTCGTGAGGTCACCCCGGATTGTCATCCTGGAGCCGCAGGCGATAGGATCCACAGACTGTCCCGTGAAAGATTTCTGTTTACAGAATGTGAATAATCTGTCGCGGGGCGGCATACATCCCGTTTCTTTCAAAAAAAGTGAAAAAAAGTGAAATTTTTTGCCGATTACCCCTTGCAAAGTCATCGTAAAATTCTATAATTGGCGCCGTTCCTGAGAGAC
>CAMUYW010000015.1 GCA_947165045.1 uncultured Fibrobacter sp.
GTAGAGCACGCCAAAATTCACGACCTTCGCGTCGCGGCGCATGTCGGCGGTTACGTCTTCGAGGCTTACGCGGTTGATGGCGGCGGCGGTGCGGGCGTGGATGTCTATGCCTTCCTTGTAGCTTTCGATGAGCGCTTCGTCTCCGCTCAAGTGCGCAAGCATGCGGAGCTCAATTTGTGAGTAGTCCACCGCGAGAATCACGTTGCTCGGGTTCTGCGGCACAAATGCGGCACGGATTTGCTTGCCGAGTTCGCTACGGACGGGGATGTTCTGCAAGTTCGGATCGCGGCTCGAAAGGCGGCCTGTCGCGGTACCCCACTGGATAAAGCTCGTGTGGATGCGCTTGGTATCCGGATTCACGAGCGTTGGGAGCACTGAAACATATGTGCTCTGCATTTTCTTGAGTTCACGGTATTCGATGACCGCAAAGACGATGGGGTGGGCGGCGCGGAAGCTGAGTTCTTCGAGGACGGCGGCGTCCGTGCTGCGTTTTTTGATTTCGGGGAGTCCGAGCGTGTCAAAGAGCACTTCACCGAGCTGCTTGGGCGAGCCGATGTTGAATTCGCAGCCGGCCATGTCGCAGATTTCTTTTTCGAGCTTTTCGATGCGGTGCTGCAAATCGGTTTCAAGCTTCTTGAGAATCTTGGTATCGACGAAAGCGCCAACGCCTTCCATTTGGTAAAGTACCTTGAGGAGCGGCATTTCTTGGCTAAAGAAATACTTTTCGTAGTCGTATTTTTGCAATTTGGTGCGGAGCGGCTTCCACAAACGGAGCGTGTAGACGGCGTCTTCGGCGCCGTATTCGGTTGCGTCTTTAATGTTCACGCGGTTGAATGTGATTTGATTTTTGCCGCGTCCGATGAGGTTTTCGATCGGAATCATTTCGTGCTGCAAAAGTTGCATCACCTGGTTGTCGAGGCCGAGCCCGGTTTGGCCGGGCGAGAGCATCCATGCGGCAATCAGCGTATCGACGATGTTCGCGGAGTCGATTTCTTTTTGCGTGAGCCCGAATGTGCGGGCAAGAACATGCAAGTCGAATTTCGCGTTGTGGAACACGAGGGCACGGCGCTGTTTGTTGTCGCTGGAGTCGCTTGACTTTTCTGTGGCGGGTTCGCAAGAATCGTGCCAGAAGTCGATAAGCCAGTTTTTGATGACGTTGAAATCGAAGTTGCCGCCCTTGCCGCTCGGGTAAGGGAAGCCGATGTCGTCGGTATGGCCGAGCGGAACGTAATAGCCCTTGGGGACGGAACCGTCTTTTTCTGCGGCGGCGAGGCAAAGCCCGACAATGTTGCATTGCATCGGGTCGAGGCCGTCGGTTTCTGTATCGATGCCGATTTCGGTCGCTGCGTCAAATTCCTTCTTCATCTGTTCGAAAATTTTTTCGTTATCGACGCAGATGTAAGTGGGCGGGAGGTCGGCGGGGAAACTGGCTTTTTGAACTTTAGCGGAGTCGCCGCTTTCGTCGTTACAGCCGCACTCGCTGCTGTTTGAGCCTTCGCCGGAACCGTCTTCATTGCGCACGAATCCGGTTTTGCTCGGAACGTTTTCGAGCAATCGAATCAAGCTGTTGATTTCATGCTCCCTGAAAATGCCTTCGAGCGTATCGCTGTGGAGGCCGCAGAATTCTAGGGCGTCGAGGTTGCCATGGTAGGCACGCTTTGTCTGTAGCGTTACGAGTTCGCGGCTGAGGAATGCTTGTTCCTTGTTATTCGCGAGGTTGTCGTGCAGGCCTTTTTTCTTGATGTTGTCGAGGTTCGCGTAAATATTGTCCATGTCGCCATATTCGGTCAACAGCTGGATAGCGGTCTTTGGACCGACTTTGGGAACGCCTGGAACGTTGTCGCTCGAGTCTCCCATGAGCGCAAGGTAATCGCGGATTTTTTCAGGCGGAATGCCGTATTTTTCAAGGACTTGCTGCGGCCCAAAATCAATGCCGTCGGCGCCTTTTTCCAAATGGAAAAGGTGGATTTTATCGGTCACGATTTGCGACATGTCCTTGTCTTTACTGATAATCACGACATGGTCAAAGCCGGCATTCACGGCGGCTTCGGCTGCACTGGCCATCACGTCATCGGCTTCGTAACCGGGTTCCGACAAAAGCGGAATTCCACTCGCTTCCATCGATTCGCAAAGGAGCGGCATTTGGGCGGCCATTTCTTCGGGCATCGGGCCGCGATTGGCTTTGTAATCCGGGTAAAGTTCATGGCGGAAAGTCTTTGTATGCGCGACGTCGCGAGCGATTGCAAAATGCGTGGGCTTGTGCTTTGCCAAAATGCGGAGCACCGCACCCCAGTAACCGTGCATCATGGAAACATCTTCGCCCTTGCTGTTGACAAGCGGGTTCTGGCTGTAAGCGTAGAACATGCGGAACGCGAGTGCGAAGGAATCAAGAAGGAGTAAAGTCTTTTCTGCCATGAAAGGGAATGTAGAAAATAGACTAGAGACGAAAGACGGAAGGCGAAAGAATTTTTTTGAAAATATGTAAGTCGAGCATCGTGATTCGTCATTCTCCGAAGGAGACTACATACATTAATAGAAAACGGTATGGGTACTCCCTATGGGAGGATGACTACATAGGACCGAGGCTGGCATTGGGGGCTGAAATGTGAAATTTAAGAGGCTTCGTTTTTATATTTTGTTTTAAAAAACGGATGACTATATGAAACGTTTTTCTTTTGCCTTGATATTAGCTTTGATGTTTGCCGCTTGTGGCAAAGATACTGATTCTGCATCCGGCGAGGGTATTTCGGGTTCTGTATTAACCGATTCTCGCGACGGTCGGACGTACAAAACTGTCACTATCGGCGCACAGACCTGGATGGCCGAAAATCTCAACTATGAAACGGCAAACAGCTACTGCTACGGCGATTCTCCTGCTAACTGCACCAAGTACGGTCGTCTTTACACTTGGGCGGCGGCCATGGACAGTGCTGGTACATGGAGTCTGAACGGTGTGGGCTGCGGATATAAAAAGAAATGCTCGCCGACGTATCCTGTTCGCGGTGTGTGCCCCAAAGGTTGGCATCTGCCAACTAGAACGGAGTGGAAAACTTTGTTCGCGGCAGTTGGAGGCTCATCGGGTGCTGGCACAAAACTTAAGTCCACGTCCGGTTGGGATAATAATGGCGACGGCACGGATGTGTTTTCGTTCTCGGCGCGCCCTGCTGGCTTTAGGCGCCCCGATGGTAAGTATTACTACGAGGGGCGTAACGCGTATTTCTGGAGTTCTGATGAGTATGGTGATGACATCGCGTTCGATTCGTATTTGAGGTACGACCTTGCCGATGCGTACCTGAGTTACTACAGCAATGATGATGGGTTCTCTGTCCGTTGTTTAAAGGACGATATATCTGCGCAAACAGCCGAGGAATAGAATCCAAAGTTATTTAGGGTTGAATGCTCGCAGTGATGGCGAAAAAGATTAAAACGCTTTATGCAAATTCTTGATCACGTCGCTCGGAAGCATGCTGAATGCACCGAGCTCTTCGCGGGTGATGCGGCCTGCTTTCTGGTGCAATAGTGCGCCGAGTACAGCGGCTTCAGTGACGGCGAGTCCCTGCGAAAGTAATGCTGTTATAATGCCGGTGAGAATGTCACCGCTGCCGCCCTTTGCCATGCCTGAATTGGCAATTGGAATGACGTAAACGTTTCCGTTTGGCGTGGCGATAAAGGTCGGCGCACCTTTCAATAAAATGACTTTGTTTGTACTTGTGGCGATGGCGCGTATGCAACTAGGAATGCCGCAACTGTTTTCTGTAAGTGCTCCGAAAAGTCTTGCGAATTCGCGAATGTGCGGTGTCAAAATTGCGGGAGTTTGCAGGTCGCGTAAATATTGAATTGCCGCGCTGTCTTTGGTGCCCGCGCTGTTTATAGTGGCGCTATCCGCCGCACTTTCATTCAAAGTCGCGATGGCATTCAGTGCGTCTGCGTCAATAACTGTTGGCGCGTTCAATTGCGGCAACAGTTCAAGAACGGCTTGAACTGTGCTTGTGTTTGTCGAAAGTCCTGGCCCGATGGCGATTGCGCTTGCGTGTTTTGCACGCTTTAATAACGTCGGGATGTGTTGCTGTTGCAGGGCTCCGCGACTTTCTCCGGTGCAGTTCCTTTTGAAATCGGCGCTATTCCCGCGATTCTCGCAGTCTTCAAGTCCACAAAAAACGGGTTCCGAGAGCTTTGTTTGCAAAATCGGTGCGATTACTTGCGGTACCGCCAATGTTACAAGTCCAGCTCCACTGCGGAGTGCAGCTTCTGTACAAAGTGCTGCTGCTCCCGGCATGTCTTTGGAACCAGCGATAACGAGCGGACTTCCTTGAACGCGCTTGTCGCCCCATTCGTCTCGTTTGGGCAATAATTGCGGAATGGCGTCTTCTGTGACGAGGTAAACTTTTTCATCAAACTGTTGAACGACTTCGGTGGGGTAGCTGAGCTGCGCAACCACCGCTTTGCCGAATGCGCGACCGCCTTCTTTTGTGTATGCATCCAATCGCGGAAATCCGAACAACATTGTTTCGTAAGCATGGATGCAAATTTCGTTGCGAAGGTGAGCGCTTGAATCGTAACCTGTTGGCGCATCAGCAGCAATTATGGGGAGACCGCTTTCGTTAATGATTTGTACGGCTGTTGCAAATTCTGGACGGAGCTTACCTTTGGCGCCGTTCCCGAGCATGCAATCGACAACGAGTTTGAATCCGTCATGCAAAAGGAATGAGGCCTGCTTAGGTTCTTCGGTGATTTTCTTAAAATCGAAAAGAGAACCGCCCGCTTGTTGAAAATCGTCAAGAGCTAATTTGGCTTCGTTCTGGAATTTACTTTCGTTGGCGAGGCTGAACGTGGTGCTTTTAATTCCCGCTTGCATTAAGAGTTTTGCGAGAACAAGTCCGTCACCGCCGTTGTTCCCACCGCCAATAAAAATTGCAATGGGCTCAAGGGCTTTTGCTTGAACAAACTTGAATAGCGCTGCCCCGGCTTCTTGCATTAACGTGTATCCACTTTGGATAACGTCTGTTGGAGTAGGTTCGCTTGTAGTCTTGTTTGCAAAAAAGTCTTTTGAGGCTGCATCAAGTGCGCGCATTCCTTTGGTCGAAAGAATCGGTTGCAAATTTAGAGACTGAAGCGAATTCATTTTTATACCGTATTAGATGAACCAGTAAGTGACGCCGAACTTGAACATCATGGTATGGGCGCCCTTCAAGTTAATAAGGGACCAGTTGCCTTTGGTGTCTTCTTTTATGTTGAAGTCGTCATCAAAGTAATACTTTGTATCGGGGAAGAGTTCGTTGAATCCCATGTACCAGCGGAAACCGAGGCTGAAATTCTTGGTGATGAAATAACCGACACCGATGTTTAGGCCTAACTCAACTGTAGATTGCTCGATTTTTTCTTTAAACTTTTCGTCTTCGCCGTCCGTGATTTCGCTGCTTGTGTTGATGGAAATTTGCGGACCAACTTCAAGATAGAGTGAGTTGGTGATGAGGCCGCGCATGTTAAAGGTGAAATCGAGGAATGTTTGGTCATAGTATCTGGTGAAGCCTTCATCTTCGTGATCAAGATTGAAAATGCGAAACGAAATTTCAGGAATGAAGTGAAACCCTTCAATCATGATGAAACGGACTTTGACGCCGAATTCGCCACCGAAACCTGTGGGTGCATCCATGTCATCGTTTTTAAGTCCTTCGAATCCCCAAAAGTTTCCGTAAATAAAGGAAGCTCCAATACCGATGCTGATAGGATTTTTCTTAGGTGTGATGCCGGTTGTTTGCTCGCTTGACGGAGTTGCTTCTGGAACGGCGGTGTCCGTTGTTTGATTGTTTTGCTGAGCGAACGAAAATGCGGTTGCGCAGAGAATGGCAAGAATGCTTGCTGCGAATTTTTTCATAAAATCTCCTTTTGGGTGAATTCCTGTGATAGAACATCCCTTCTTTGTAATGGAAAGATAATAAATGAAATTATGGTCTTGGGGTGCGAAGAGTTGTGTGTTGGGCTCGATTTTGTCGGATTGGAGCGAAAATAGCAAGAATTTTCTTGACAATTCGTATGAAAATATGTATATATGAATTGTTGTTCATATATTTGAATAATGAACGAGAAAAAATATAGGATACTGAACATGCAAAACATTTCTTTGGATACACTTTTTGAACTTTCGGAGTTCTTCAAGTTTTTTGGCGATACAACGCGCATTCGGGTGATTCATCTGTTGCTTTCGGGCGAGATGTCGGTGAGTGCGATTGCAGAAAAATTGAATTTGGAACAGTCCGTGGTAAGCCACCAGCTGCGCATTTTGCGTACGGCGAATCTTGTCAAGCCGACTCGTGATGGCCGTAAAATTTATTACTCGCTTGATGATGAACATATTGGCGAGATTTTCAACACGGGGCTCGCTCACATTTTGCATAAGAAGAAGGGTTAACGATGGAATTTGTTAAAACTTTTGTTTTGGAATTTATCACGCTATTTGCAGAAATGGCGCCATTCTTGCTGCTCGGCTTTTTGCTGGCTGGTGTCATTCACGTTTGGATTCCGAATGCGTTGTATGTGCCAAAAATTTCTAAGTCAAATTTTAGTTCGGTGCTGTGGGCTGCGCTGTTTGGCGTTCCGCTTCCGATTTGCAGTTGCGGCGTGATTCCGACGTCTATAGCAATTCGCAGGGAAGGTGCAAGCAAGGGCGCGAGCGTGAGCTTCTTGATTTCAACGCCTGCGACGGGCGTGGATTCTATTTTGGCAACGTATTCGTTGCTCGGTCTTCCGTTTGCGATTTTGCGCCCGATTGCGGCGTTTGTGACGGCACTTGTTGGCGGTGTGTTCACGAATTTTGCGACACGCAATGAAGTTGAAGAAGTGTCAGCTAATGTGGCGCATCTCAAGCCCGTGAAACACTCTGATGCGGCGAAGTCCGCGCATTCGCATTCTGAACATGGACATTGCGGTTGCGACTATGATGGCTGCGATGACGACGATGATGATTGCGACGGCCATGATCATTGCGGTTGCGGCGAACATGAAGAACACGAACATGGTCATTGCGGTTGCTGTTCTTGCGAATCCAGCGATGTTCATCACATGACTTTCGGTCAAAAAGTTATTGAAACGTTCCGCTATGGTTTAGTCGATATGGTCGGTAATGTAAGCAAGTGGCTTATGATTGGCCTTTTGCTTGGTGCGTTGATTTCGGCCTTTGTTCCGAACGACTTTTTTATGGCTTTGCGTGAATACCCGCTCCTTTGCATGATTGCGATTCTTTTGTTGGCGATGCCGATGTACACATGCGCGACGGGATCCATTCCGCTGGCGTTAGCGCTTGTGGCAAAGGGCATTACGCCGGGTGCTGCGTTGGTACTTTTGATGGCGGGGCCTGCAACGAGCATTGCATCGATGCTGGTGGTCGGTAAGGCTTTCGGAAAGCGTACTTTGGTTGCCTACTTAGCCTCGATTGCGGTCGGCGCCATTGGATTCGGTCTCATTGTGGATACGTTCTTTATGGATACGTTCCTTGCGGCAATGCTTCCGGGTGGTGCTGCGGAATGCCATGGTCATGAAATGCTGGGAGTGTTCGATTACGTTTGCGCTGGCGTGCTCGCAATCTTGATTCTCTACACTGTGCTGACACGCAAGGCCGGGCACTGCGGTGATTCTCACTGCGGTTGTGGCGGATCTCATTGTGAATGCGGCGAACATGAACATCACGAACATGAAGAACATCATGCAGAACCGAAAACGAAAACATATAAAGTTCTCGGCATGAGTTGCAGCCATTGCAAAGCGTGTGTTGAAAAGGCCGCGTTTGCGCTAGAAGGTGTAATCTTTGCCGTAGCAAATGTTGCAAAAAAAGAACTCGTCATCGAGGGTTCCGTTGACGAGTCTGCTTTGAAAACTGCGATTGAAGAAGCCGGTTTTGAATTCGGCGGGAAAGTTTAAAAATTGTGTTCCCAGCTGATGGCGATACAGTCAAAAAACCATTCACGTCCAGCTTTTACAAGGTGAGGTTCTTCCTCGCCTTTTTTGTGGTCAGTGGCAAAACTTCTACGACTTGAAACTCTTGATGCAACGAGGAGCGAATTTTTGTCATTAAGTTTTAAGTTTGCAAATAAGTTTAATCTTACTGTCATGAATTTGCCATAAGTATTTGCATATTCTCCATAATCGCTATTGCGATAGTATCCGTACATTTCAGCCATAAACCCGACTAAATCAACAAAAAGCGGCATCTTGTAGCCTATCGTAGCGTTAAAATTGTAGCCGAGCCCGTTTACATATCCTTCGGTGGTTTGCCAAGCCCAAAGGTTTCCGTCGTCAATTCCGATGATTCCTTTGTAAATCATCTGGTAGTTCACGAGCATTACGACGTGTGTCCAATCGCCTTCGATTAACGCTCCTGTGTCGAATTGGAATGTGGCTCCAATCCAATGATCGTGATAGTAACGAGTGAATGGAGCCAAATTTTTGTAGTGGTCGTTTTGGTATTCGCACATTCCTTCGAATCCAAGTAAGTTCCAACCTGTGCCAATGCTTGACCCTGCATCGAAAACGAGGAACGGAAGTGGGGTGAATGCTACATTTGCAATGGGGCGGATGCTCAGTGGCGAGAGCTCGAAACCACCGGTGAGTTCGACAGTTGCTCCCGAAAGTAGCTCATCTGTACCAAGCGGTGTCGGAATTGTGTAGGTCGATTTCCACGTTGCTTTGGCGAGAATGCCATCGATAGGGCCTGTTATTTTGGCAAAGTGGTCCTCGCCTTTAACATAGTCGCTTTTGGGGTAGTAGGCTGCGTCAACGGTTAGTGTGTGCGAAATTTTTTTTGCTTCGTCTGCATGAGCGGAACATACAAGGGCTACGCCCGCAATTGTGCAAATTGCTGTTGCGTTTAAGACCCCTTTGAAAAATGAATCAAAAAGAGAATTTTCCATACCAACACCCTCTTTTTGTAATATAATCTAAACTTCGCCAATGCGTGCTAATTTTATTAGCGGCATGCCTGATTCGCGACTTTCGTCGAGATTGACCGTAAAGTCAATGCTCCAATCGTTAAATCCTTCCTCGTCTTGCAACATTTGCTGGATTTGCATGATGTTGCCTTCGTAAGTGACGATGGTGTGCGAGAGAGAGCGGCCTTCCACATCCATGCGGAATCTGTGGTGTTCTGCGGTGTAGGCGGCCATGATTTCGAGCAGTCGCTTTTCTGTCCACGGCGTGCCTTCGGCATCGGCCAAAAGTTCGCCTTCGGCGAGGTCGTCGGCGAGACTGTCCAAAACGTCGGTGAAGTCTTGTTTTGAGAGGCTCATCATGATTTGGAAAATGCGCTGACGCACCATGTTGAGGAATCGCTTCTTGTCGTAGGTGATGTCGGCGGCGGCTTTGTCTGCACCAAATGCCTTTTCGGCTTCGTCTTCGGATGCGCCTTCGTCCAAGCGTTTCTGGTAGTCCTCGGGGTGCGCCATCTTTTCCCATTCTTCGAGCAAACTGGAGTCTACGCGGCGGATCATTTCGCCAAGATAATCCTGCATTTCCAAAAGTTCTTCGTTCTTGTAGCCGTCGGGCACGGTCTGCGAAAGCACTTTGTAAACGCCGTTCAAATGGCGGAGCAAAATCGCTTCCATGCGCTGCAAATTGTATTGCTTTACGTAACCGCTGAACGTGCTGAAATTCTCGAACATTTCGCGCACGATTGATTTGGGTTCAATGTTTTCATCGACCCACGGGTGAATTTCGGCGAACGCATCGAACGTGTCGTAAATGAAATCGCGGAGCGGCTTGGGGTATTCGACTTTTTCGAGTTCTTCGAGACGCTGGTTGTATTCCATGCCTTGCGCCTTGAGTTCATTCATGCGGGCATCGCGAGCCTTGCTCTGTTGAATGCGCAAAATAGCATCGGGGTTTTCAAGAATGCTTTCGCACAAGGTAATTACGTCAAGCGCGTATTCTGGACTGTCGCGGTCAAGCTTTGGGAGTGTGTCGAGTAAGTAAAGCGAAAGTGGCTGGTTCATCGAAAAGTCATCTTGCAAGTCCATGTTCACGCGCAAGTGGCTGTAACCTTCAGCAACGGCTGGCACGAATTCGATAATCTTCTTTTCGACGAGGCTGCGGAACAATAGGAATGCGCGGTGCTGCAATTGTTTTTTGCTGGCGGCGCTTTCGTGGCAATCCTTGAGGAGCGTGCGCATGGCGCGGCAACCATCTGTCGGGCGACTCAGGATGTTGAGGAGCATCCCGTGGTTCACTTGGAAACTGGAAGTGAGCGGTTCTGGTGCAGAATCAATCAAGCGCTTGAACGTGTTTTCGTCGAATGGAATGTAACCGTGCTCAGGAGGTTTGCGCTTCTGGAATTTCTTTCCGGTCGTGCGTGATTTGGCTTCAAGCTTGAGGTTCTCAATCACGTGTTCCGGTGCTTGTGCGACAACGTAACCGACGTTGTCGAAACCTTTGCGGCCTGCGCGGCCAGCTATCTGGTGGAAGTCACGGGCTGTCAAAATGGCGGTCTTGTCGCCACTGTACTTGCAAAGTTGCGTAAAGAGAACTGTGCGAATAGGAACGTTCACGCCCACGCCGAGCGTGTCTGTACCGCAAATGACTTTGAGCAAACCTTGCTGTGCGAGTTTTTCGCAGAGAATACGATACTTCGGCAGGAGCCCTGCGTGATGAATGCCGATGCCTTGCTTGAGCCAACGCTTGACATCCGGACCATACGGGCTTGAAAAACGAACTTCTTTAATCGCTTCATTAATCTTGGCTTTTTCTTCTTTGGTGCAGAGGTCAAGACTCATGAAGTTTTGGGCATTGCTTGCGGCGGCGGCTTGCGTGAAGTGCACGACATAAACTGGTGCCTTGCCTTCGTTTACAAGCTTTTGTACTTCGGTCGAAATTTCTGTAGTGCTGTAACTGAAGTCGAGTGGCACCGGGCGTTGTGACGAACGTACTGTTACGGATTCGCGGCCTGTATGCTTGGTCATGTCGCGTTCGAAAAATTCTGTGGCACCGACGGTAGCGCTCATCAAAAGAAATCGTGATTGTGGGAGCGTTAAAAGCGGAACTTGCCAAGCGACACCGCGTTCGCGGTCGGAATAGTAATGGAATTCGTCCATCACGATGTCTGTAATGGTGAGCGTTTCGCCTTCGCAGAGTGCCATGTTCGAAAGGATTTCAGCCGTGCAGCAAATGATGGGCGCATCGCGGTTGACTGTAGCATCACCGGTCGAAAGTCCGACGTTCTCGGCTCCGAATTCCTTGCAGAGCGCCATCCATTTTTCGTTCACGAGCGCCTTGATGGGGCATGTGTAAACGCTTCGGCGACCATGCACGAGGCTATCGAAATGGAGTGCGAGCGCGACCATGGATTTCCCGCTTCCGGTCGGCGTATTCAAAATGACGTTTTTCCCATCCAAAAGTTCGAGAATTGCTTCTTCTTGGGCGGGGTACAAAGTCGTCCCGCGGGATTCGGCCCACGCCATAAATTGTTCCAAAACGTCTTCGGATGAAATGTTGGAACGGTGTCCGTTGACCTTTTCGATGAGTTCATTTAAAAAATCTTTGAGAATACGCTTGTTTTGCTCTGCCATAGTGCGGTAAAGATAATAATATACGGGTTGTTGGGAGGTAGCCCAAATTTTTTTACTATTTTCAAATTCATAGGAGATTTATTATGAAAGGAATCGTACTTGCTGGGGGCTCTGGCACTCGTTTGTATCCACTCACGATGGTCACATCAAAACAACTTTTGCCGGTCTATGATAAGCCGATGATTTACTATCCGCTTTCGACTCTCATGCTGGCGGGTATTCGAGACATTCTCATTATTTCTACGCCTACCGATTTGCCAAACTTTGAACGTCTCCTTGGCGATGGTTCCGCTATGGGCCTCAATTTGAGTTACAAGGTGCAGCCGAGCCCGGACGGACTTGCTCAGGCTTTCATTCTTGGTGAAGAATTTATCGGTAATGATTGCTGCGCAATGGTGCTTGGCGACAACATCTTTTACGGAAACGGCTTTAGCCCGCTTTTGAAGGCTGCCGTAAAGAACGCCGAAGAAAATGGCCGTGCAAGTGTGTTTGGTTATTACGTTGAAGACCCGGAACGCTTTGGCGTTGTGGAATTTGACGAAAACGGCAAGGTGATTTCGGTGGAAGAAAAGCCGAAGGAGCCGAAGAGCAATTACGCCATAACGGGCCTTTATTTCTATGACAATCGTGTTTCGGGATTTGCCAAGACGCAAAAACCGAGTGCTCGTGGCGAACTTGAAATTACCGACCTCAACAAGACTTACCTCGACAAGGGTGAACTCGATGTGAAACTTCTCGGTCGTGGTTTTGCATGGCTTGATACCGGCACGATGGATAGCCTCATCGAAGCAGGCGAGTTTGTGAAGATGGTCGAAAACCGCCAAGGCATCCAGATTTCTGCAGTCGAAGAAATTGCCTACATCAACGGCTGGATTGACAAGGAAAAACTCTTGGAATCTGCTGCCAAGTACGGCAAGTCTCCCTATGGGCAGCACCTCAAAAAGGTTGCCGAAGGAAAAATTCATTACTAATATATACTTTATATGAAATTTTGGAGCCGGATTCGTTTGAATCTGGCTTTTTTTGTTGATTTCCTCATGATCATAACGAACCCAGCCTCGTGCCGGTTTCTTTTTATGTCAAATTCTGTTATTGCGGGGCATTTTTAATGGAATTTTTTCTTACAATTTCTATATTTCTCCCGTAAATTGGAGAATCTCATGAAACGTTCCATTGTAATTACTGGCGGGGCTGGCTTTATCGGAAGTCATGTCGTTCGTCTTTTTGTCAACAAGTATCCTGAATACAAGATTATCAATCTCGATAAGCTTACTTACGCGGGCAATCTTGCGAATTTAAAGGATGTCGAAAACAAGCCAAACTACAAGTTCGTGAAGATGGATATTTGCGATTTCGATGCGTTCTACAAGCTCATGCAGGACGAACATGTCGACGGCATCATCCATCTTGCTGCCGAAAGCCATGTGGACCGCTCTATCAAGGATCCGTTCACATTCGCACGCACGAACGTCATGGGCACGCTTACGCTTTTGCAGGCTGCCAAACTCTACTGGGAAAGCCTCCCGGAAAAGTACGAAGGCAAGCGTTTCTACCACATCTCGACCGACGAAGTTTACGGCGCCCTCAAGATGAACCACCCGGAAGGCATCACGCCTCCGTTCACGACTACGGCTTCTAGCTCGGAACATCATCTGGCTTACGGTGACGATTTCTTCTACGAAACGACCAAGTACACGCCGCACAGCCCGTACTCCGCTTCGAAGGCTGGTTCCGACCACTTCGTTCGCGCGTTCCACGATACTTACGGCATGCCGACGATTGTCACGAACTGCTCCAACAACTACGGCCCGTACCAGTTCCCCGAAAAGCTCATCCCGCTTTTCATCAACAACATCCGCCACAAGAAGCCGCTCCCGGTTTACGGCAAGGGCGAAAACGTTCGCGACTGGCTCTTTGTCGAAGACCACGCCCGCGCGATTGACGTGATTTTCCATAACGGTAAGATTGCGGAAACTTACAACATCGGCGGCTTCAATGAATGGAAGAATATCGACATCATAAAGGTAGTCATCAAGACCGTCGATAAGCTGCTTGGCCGTGCCGAAGGCGAAGACTTGAACCTCATCACTTATGTGACGGACCGCTTGGGCCACGATGCTCGCTACGCGATTGACTCTACCAAGCTCCAGAAGGAACTTGGTTGGGAACCGTCGTTGCAGTTCGAAGAAGGCATCGAAAAGACCGTGCGCTGGTACTTGGACAACCAGGAATGGCTCGATAATATCACGAGCGGCGACTACGAAAAGTATTACGAAACGATGTACAAGAACAGGTAAGAAATGTCAAAGTTTAATTTTATCGACACCGAAATTGAAGGTGTAAAGATTATCGAGCCGACGGTATTCGGTGATGCTCGCGGTTACTTTATGGAAACCTACAGCCGCCGCGATTTTGCTGAAGGCGGAATCGATGTAGAATTTGTTCAGGATAATGAATCTCGCTCTCGTAAGGGCGTGCTTCGAGGTCTCCATTTCCAAAAGCAGAACCCGCAGGGCAAACTCGTCCGCGTTATCGAAGGTGAAGTTTTTGATGTTGCTGTGGACCTCCGCAAGAACAGCAAGACGTTTGGCAAGTGGGTCGGTGTAACGCTCTCTGCCGAAAACAAGAAGCAGTTCTACATTCCCGAAGGCTTTGCTCATGGCTTTGTGGTCCTTTCTGAAACGGCTGCATTTGTCTACAAGTGCACTCGTTTCTATGCCCCGAATGACGAAGGCGGTCTTTTCTGGAATGACCCGGAGATTGGTATCAAGTGGCCGGTAGGCGAGGGCTTTGAACCGCTCCTCTCCGAAAAGGATACCAAGAATCCGCTTCTTAAGGATTTGAATTTTGCTTTCGATCTGTAAATTGTAAACTTATTTTTCTATTATTACACTATCATGAAAAATATTCTAGTTGTTTGTACTGGGAACATCTGCCGTAGCCCAACAGGGGAGTATCTCTTGAAAAAGGAACTCGGACCGGGCTTCAATGTGATGAGTGCAGGTCTCGGTGCTTTGGTGGATAATCCCGCTCACGAAATTTCTCAGAAAATAGCTTTGCAGCATGGTGTTGATATGAGTGCCCATAGGGCCCGCCAAATCAATTTGGACATCCTCAAATGGGCCGATTTGATTTTGGTGATGGAAAATGGCCACAAAAGGGAGCTTTTGCACAAATATCCGTGGCTCGAAGGTAAGGTATTCCGCTATGGTGAATCTCACCAGGTCGATATTCCTGACCCGTACAGAAGGCCGGAAAATGCGTATGTCATGGCTTGGAATTTTATTTCCAAGTTGACTCCGTATTGGGTCGAAAAAATTAAACAAAGCGAAGCCGCTAAATAATTCTAAAAAAGGTAACGTATGAATAAAATAGGTATAGCTCTTTGTGGTGTTGCCGCGGCCGTCTTGTCCGGTTGCTTTGCTGCTCCGCAGATGCGAATGGATGTCCCTACGGATTCCACAGTCTTTAATGGAATTACTTTCAAGTTGCATTCCATTGATAGTGGTGACATGGGAGAACCAGTGCAGGTTGTTCCGAATCCGGCCGAAGGCAAATTGGAAGAATTGCTGGTGGATTCCCTTCCTGACTTGGAATATCGCATTGGTCCTTTGGACATGGTCCAGGTCGTGGTGTGGGAACATCCGGAATTGACTTCCCCGATGGGGCAATATCAGCCTGCCGGTCAGAAGGTCACTACCGAAGGTACGCTTTTCTACCCGTATGCCGGTGAACTTAAGGTTGCTGGCCTTACCGCTCAAGAACTCCGTCTTGAAATCACGAAGCGCCTTTCTGACAAGATCCTTAATGATCCGCAGGTCGATGTACGCGTGACGGGTTACAATAGCCGTAAGGCTTATGTTACAGGTGCCGTGAATAGACCGGGCCGCATCTTCTTTACTGAAAACCCGATGACGATTTCTGATGCTGTTGCTGCAGGTGGTGGCTTTAATGAAAAGGCAGACCCTTCTTTTGTGCAACTCCGTCGTGGCGAAAAAATCTATAACATTGACTATGTCCGTGCGTTCAAGGAAAACATTCCTATTGAACGTATTCTCGTGAGACCGGGTGACCAGCTGTTTGTTCCGTTGAAGTCTGAAATGGAACGTGATCGCAAGGTCTACGTGCTCGGTGAAGTTAACAGGAACGGTATTGTCCGCATGGATAATTACTTGTCCTTGGCCGAAGCTCTTGCCGCTTCTGGTGGCGTGAGTGTAATGAGCGCTTCTCCGAAAGATGTCTATGTTATTAGAAACACCTCGGATAGCAAAATTGATATCTATCAGTTGAATGCAAAGAACGCAATGGCTCTTGCTATGGCAGACCGTTTTGAATTGAATCCGCGTGATATCGTGTATGTTGATGCTTCTGGTATTGCAACGTGGAACCGTCTCCTCAACTTGATCTTGCCGACGCTTAATGCAACAATGTCTACTGGTAAAAACACTACGGACATTATTTACAATATCCAGCATATTCATAATACTGGATGGAAGTAATTCAGAGTAGGGAATATCGAAATGATTAACTTGATTTTATGTGGTGGTAGTGGTACGCGCCTTTGGCCGATTAGCCGCTCCCTCATGCCGAAACAGTTCGCCCGTCTTTTTGACGGTGCGTCCTTGTTCCAACGTACGGTAAAAACAAATTCTAGCATTTGCTCTGCGCAGTACATCGTTAGCAATGCAGAACAGTATTTCTTGGCAAAAGACCAGCTTGAAGAAGTGGGCGCTGTGAATGCTCGATTCCTCTTGGAACCGGTGGGCCGCAATACTGCTCCGGCAATTGCTCTTGCATGCCTTGGTCTTAATCCGGATGATATCGTTCTCGTGTCTCCGTCGGACCATGTGATTCGCAAGACGGAAGCCTACGAAAAGTGCTTGCGCAAGGCCGAAACCTTTGCTGAAAAGGGTTTCCTTGTGACGTTCGGCATTACTCCGACTGGTCCGGAAACGGGCTATGGCTATATCGAAGCTAATGGTGATGATGTCAAGCGTTTCGTGGAAAAGCCGAATCTTGAAACGGCTAAGAAGTATGTCGAGTCCGGAAGATTTTTCTGGAATAGCGGAATCTTCTGCTTCAAGGCTTCTACGTTCTTGAGTGAACTTGAGGCTTATTCTCCGGACATTTTGAACGCCGCAAAGATTGCTTATGCAAACGCCAAGAAAGAAAACCGTGAAACGCTCATCCGTGTCGATCATGATGACATGATGAACATTCCTTCGAATTCCATTGACTATGCGGTCATGGAAAAGTCTTCGAAGGTCAAGGTTGTTCCGAGCGATATCGGTTGGTCTGATCTTGGCGCGTTTGATTCACTCTACGGTGAATTTGACCATGACGAAAACGGTAACAATGTGAATGCTAAGCACTTGGCTGTGGGTTCCAAGAATTCTCTCGTGCTTGGTAGCCAGCGCCAGATTTGCACAATCGACCTCGACAACATGTTGATTGTCGACACGCCGGATGCCCTCTTGGTCGCGCCGCTTGCTAGCAGCCAGAAAGTAAAGGCTGTTGTCGATGAACTGAAGGCTCGCGGCTCTGACTTGCCGAGAGTCCCGCAGACGGTCAACCGCCCGTGGGGCACGTACTCCGTGCTGGAATCGAGCGACCGCTACAAGATGAAGCGCATTGTTGTTCGTCCGGGCGAACGCCTTTCGTTGCAGAAACACTTGCACCGTTCGGAACACTGGGTTGTTGTGAGCGGTACCGCTACGGTAACTGTTGGCGACAAGGTGTTCTACGTGCGTCCGAATGAATCGACTTACATTCCTTCTGGAATGGTTCACCGCTTGCAGAACGAAGGTAAGCTCCCGCTCGTGATTGTTGAAGTCCAGGTCGGCGAATACACCGGCGAAGATGACATCATTCGCGTGCAGGACGACTACAAGAGATCGTAAAGTTCACTTGTCATCCTGAGCGTAGTCGAAGGATCCCATGCAAAAACCTTACTATGTCACCCCGGCCTCAGTGCCGGGGTCGGCATAAAAATCCCAGTTCACATTGGGATCTTTTTAATGGTCATTCTCGCGCCTGTCCTCGCGCCTGTCCTCGCTTGACGGGGATGACGGGGAAAGGTGAGAATCTAAAAACGAAAAAAAGACGGATTTTAAATCCGTCTTTTTTCATGTCATTCCGGTCTTGAGCCGGAACCTTTTAGAACTGGCTCAAGAATCTCTGGTCGTTTGCCGTGAGGAGACCGATTTCCGGAATCTCGTGGCGGAGCATGGCGATACGGTCGAGACCGAAGCCGAATGCGAAACCAGTGTACTTTTCGGAATCAATGCCGCAGTTCTTGAACACGTTCGGGTCCACGGAGCCGCAACCGCCGATTTCCATCCAGCCGGTGCCCTTGCAACGACGGCAACCTTTGCCACCGCAGAACACGCAGCTCACGTCCATTTCTGCAGACGGTTCCGTGAACGGGAAGAAACTCGGACGGAAGCGTGTCTTGACGCCTGCGCCAAAGAGTTTGTTCATGAACACTTGGAGCACGCCCTTGAGGTCGGCGAAGCTGATGTTTTCGTCTACCACGAGTCCTTCGCACTGCTGGAACATCGGGGCGTGGGTGGCATCGTTATCGACGCGGAACACATGGCCCGGAGCGATCATGCGGAATGGCGGCTTGTGTGTTTCCATGTAGTGAATTTGGGTGCCGGAGGTATGCGTACGGAGCATGACCTTGTTGTCCACGTAGAACGTGTCCTGCATGTCGCGGCTCGGATGGTCAGGAGGCGTGTTGAGTGCTTCGAAGTTGTACCAGTCCGTTTCGATATCGCGACCGAAGTCCACATCAAAACCCATCTGTGCAAAGAAGTCGATGATTTCTTCGCGAACGTCGTAAAGCGGATGCGTGGAGCCTGCTGCAATGCCTGCTCCCGGAAGCGTGATATCGACTGCGCCGCTGGCAAGCTTTTTCTGGAGCGCTGCTTCGTTAGCGGTTTCGATGGCCTTGTCAATTGCTTCGGAAACGGCGACCTTCAGTTCGTTAACGAGCTTGCCGTAAGCCGGGCGTTCTTCGGCAGAAAGTGTACCCATCTGCTTCATGAGGTCGGTGACGACACCCTTCTTGCCGAGGTACTTTACACGAAGATTGTTAACTGCTTCTTGATTGGTGAGGTCCGTTTGAGCAAGTTCTGCATCAAAGGCCTGCTTGACATTGTTAATAGCTTCACTCATAGTACGGCGAAATTTAGAAAAAAACTGTTTTTCTGGCTTTAAAAATCTTCGTTGCAGATATCGCCTATGGCTGCCTGTAAGTCGAAAATGAATTTTTTTTCGAAAAATTTTTAGGCCAAAAGTTTCGAAAATGCGTGTTAATATAATAGAAGGTGACGAATGCATCCTTAGCCTTCTAAAACTTAACCGCCTTTTGGCAAGGATTACTATGTCAGAAAATCAAGATACTCTCGGATTTTCGATCCCGACTTCTCGTGATCGATTAGTTGATAAAACCATTGAAGAAATCAAGAAACACACCTATATCAATCCGCTTTTTGATGCCGGATTTAAAGCTTTTCTCTGTGATGAACAGGCTTTGGTGAATTTTTTGAATGGTGTTTTTTACCTGAAAGAAGATAATAGGATTGAATCTGTTGTCATTAAAAATACCGATATCAATATCGTTTATCCTGTGGTTAAGCCATTCAGACTCGATATCCGGGCAAGGACTTCGAATGGGATTAGTATCAACATCGAAATGCAAAAAGCACGGCCTGATTATTTTATCGATCGAGTTCTCTTGCAACATAGCGCTTTTATGTTGCAAAGCAAGTATGAATGGGATCAGCTGAATTTCGGAAAGCTAACGACTGATTTGTCCGATGAGGAAAGAGCCAAGCGAGAAATACACCGTTACGAGGTTCCACCGACCTACGCTATTTGGATTTGTGATTTCCCCTTGGGCAAACAGAAAACGTTCCGCGGCGACTGGGCCGTCCGCAATAGGGAGGGCTTGACGCTGAGTGACAAGATGATGTATATTATTTATGATTTAACCAAGTTTACCAAGCCTTTGGAAGAGGTCTCTACTGTAGAAGACCGTTGGCTTTACCTGCTCAAACATGCTGGTGTGGCTAAAAGTCTTCCTGACTTTAATGATGATATCATTGCAAAGGCTATTTACAGGCTTTTGGTGAATCGTGCATCGGAAAGGTTAATTATGGATCAGGCAAACGATATGGTATGGACTGAAGAGGAATTGGATCGTTTGGCATTGTATAAAATACGTGCCCGTGAGAGATTTCGTACGCAAGGTCTAGCAGAAGGGCGAGCGGAAGGTCTAGCAGAGGGACGAGCAGAAGGACGTGCGGAAGGACTCGCTGAAGGTGTCTCTCAGAACCAAACCGATACCAAAGCCATTTTGCGCGATATGGGTGTTTCTGAAGAGCAAATTGCTGAATTGCAAACTCGTCTTGAAGCGCTTCAGCAGAGCCGACAAGCTCAAAAATAGATTTCTCGCATTAATATCGAAAAAAAGCTCCCGGTGGGGGAGCTCTGTGGCTGTTTTAATAATTAGGTTTGTATTTTAATTGACCCAGCAGCCAAGCGTTCCATTACAAGTGGATGTTCTTATCACTCTTTCACATTTGCTGTCTCCGCTTGAGCAAATCGTTAAATTGGCTTTGTAATTGCCATTGTCATAATAACTGTTTGCACTTCCGATTCCATCACCATATAAGGAGAATGCCGAAGAATTGTTGCTCTTGCAGGTGAGAGTACGTGAACCATTTTCAACGGAAATGTACAATGAATCGTTGCAATTGACAGACTCGTTCCAGTATTCGTGGTAATTTAATTGTTTGATTGTTGATCCTGCGGTCGTGACTTTTATAGAACAAGTTGCTTGCGGATCTCCATTTACGCGTAAGGTATAATCGTATGTCCCTGCTTTATTTGATGCGTAGAATTCTTCAGACATTATACCGTCCAGTGTGCATGGAGTACTTGTTTGGGAGCCGTTGGGAACGTCAATCGATGCATTGTAGCATCGGCCGCCATTATATTTGGCCGAGAAACTTATTTTTGAACCTGTTAATACGTTTGTTTGTGAAATTTCGCAATCCTGAATGTTTTTGTCTGTTGTTTCCAAATAAACAGAACACAATTCGTTCCCATTTCGATTTTTTAATGTATATGTTCCTGCTGGTGGAACTTTATTGTTTTGTGACATCCATATACTAATTGCTTCATAGGCTTTAACATCTTGTTCTGCAGAGAAATTATTTGGACCTGTTATTATATATTTGTTGTCTTCGCTGAAGCTACTTGGAGATGTAACCTTGAAATAGACAGCTTGGCCTTCTGTTGATACAGGGTTAGCGGAGAATGCGCATTTTATGCCGTTATTGGATTGAACGCTTGAACTGCTTTCTTCAGGTGCTGCAGAACTGGTGGGTGTTGTAGAACTACTTGAAGGTAGATCCTTTATTATGGGTATTGGATCACAGGTAGAAACCTCGCTTCCGTTTAAACGGAAATGAGCGTAATATGTTCCAGCAGGGAGATGTTTCATCGGGTGGACTTTTGATTCGTATGTATAGCCTGTTCCTTTTTTCTGAGTTGATGGGTAATTTGTAATAACAACGCCCCCGTAAGTTAAAACGACTTCAATGCTCCACTCAGATCCGTCAGAAGCTGGTGTAACATCTGCTGTGAATTTGGAATCTGCTTCTGTTCCGTTTGTTATTTGGCAATTTGATATTTGGGCTTCGCTCGCTTTTTCGATTTTTACTGTGCCGCAATTTTTCTTGACTCCGGAAACCGTAGCGAAATATGTGTAAGATTCTCCAACTGTAAGTGCTTTGGCTTTGTTTGAATTAGGTGTCCACGAAGTACTTTCGCCAGAACCAGATCCTGTTACAGTTTCTGTATTTTCAATAGATAAAATGTAATCGCAACTCGATGTCGTACATCCGGTAAAGCTAAATGTCATTGCCGGCATTCCTTGACCTGCTACGGCATTTTCGCTTGCTACGCTACATTCAACATTGATTGGTTCTATTGTTACAGGGTCTGTAGTGCAGCTGACAATCCCTCCATCGGTGCTCTTTGCCGTGATTTCAAATGTACGGGTTTGTGATATTCCTTTGTTGTTGACATCGTCATATAAGCCCTCTTCGTTAAAGGCAAAAACACCGTTTTCTGGGCAAGATATATCTGTCATGCTTTCGATACCGGTAACGGAGCACCCGTTGACGGCAGCCCCTTCTATATTCGTGATAGTCGATGTGAGTTTCCAAGAAATCCCATTATAAGATGCCTTACAATTGAGAATATTTAATGCGTAAGGACAAGACGACAATATTGTATTGACTTGATAGGGATAAAGTGTACTCTTGAGGATAATTGAACTCACGTTTTCCGGGTCGAACTCGTCAATGTTAGACATGACATCGACATCAAAAGATTGTTGACCGTTAGTGACAATTTCTCTAGGAATACTCAAATTTCCACTGTTGTCTTTCAGATAGAGTATGATTTTGTCATTGCTATTTTCAGTAAATCCTGAAATATCTATCCATAGTGTGGCGTTGCGGAAATTTATGATTTCATCGTTGTCGCCTACAGGAATATCTAATTCAGTACCTGCGTTCCCGTATATGGCTGTTGCGTTGCTACTGAGAATTTCGGCGTTCTGTGCGCAATGATCTATTTCTCCTACACGGAATGATCCGCAACTAGTCCATGACCCACTAAGGCTAGTTTGATCTGTACATGTTATTTTTACTTTGGCATCTTTAATGGGGAATGTTCTACCATAAGATGAAGTGTATGATGTTCCGTGTAAGCCGTCTTCGGAGAATTGGTATGTTGAGCCGTTTAGGGTTGCTCCATAGAAGGTGCCATCCCTGCCGTATTCAGTAATGAAATAATTAAACCAGCTTGGACCTAATGTGCTTCCTGAACAACCTGATGATGCGTTTCCGGTTTCATTGTCGCATCCGTTGTAATAGTATGTAAGGGAACAGTTGTGGTCTTCAAACCAGCTGGAAAGACCGACCCATGGCGTGACGCTTCTATCTTTGGGAACGCGTCCACCAAGATAGTTTGCGGCAAAAGAACAGTTGATTTTGGGGTTCTCGAAACATTCTTCTGCAAAGTACAAACTGCTCCATCCTATGTCATACATTTTGAATGATGGATCTGATACGTTGAATCCGACATAGCGGCTATGCTCGTCGCGTGATTTTAAGTAACTCGAAATGTCTAATTCGGCTGTTGATGTGGCGTTGTTTACCGTAGCCCTGATTATCAACTTGTTTGATATTGTCAATTCGATTTCCAACTTGATCATGTCTGAGGTGTTGATGGAAACCGTTTGCGAATTAGCATCTTTGAAAAGTACGTTCGCGCAATTGGAATGACTTACCGTATTGGAACTGTTTGAACCTTCGCAAACGCGAGCTGTCAATGCTTTGTTCCTGCTGGCGTCACCATAGATATTTAATATGGTAAATGAACTTGCTGTGGCGTCTGAACTGAATATGAATCCTGAGTTCAGACTCTTAGTCTGATTTTCTAGAACAGTTGTTTGGATCATGGTTGTCATTGTACCATGAATTCCCGCTTCTTTTGTGCTTAGGATGATTGTTGAGTTGCCACTTTGGATACTATTGTTAGATGTAATGTAGCCGTTTTGAATAACGGGAGGAATACTTGCGTTGTTCCCGTTGTTGGGGTACATAAGTTGCCAATCGGCGCTTATACCAGAAACTGTGCAAGATGCATTACTACCACCTTCGCAGGTGTTGATGCAGTGAGTCTTGGTGCCGGTGCAAAAAGCTGTTAGTTCTGTAAAGTCTTCATAGAAACAGTGCTTGTCCTTGTCATTGAAAACAGCGTTGATCACATTGTTCGATGTGATTGGCTTTAATTCAAATTGTGCGCTTGTCGTTGATGGAACAGGACAATTATCTCCTGTACATTCCCAACGTGAGAAATTATCTTCCCCTGCTTCGGTATATGTCGTTTTTACATACCAACCGGCATAAACGTTGCAAACGAGATTCCCGTCGCTGTCTTTGTCACAAATGCTTGTTGTCCCATCTGTGTAAGAGTCTTTTGATTCTCCGTAATAGACCGATACTTTAGTATCTCCATCCGTGGCGTCTTTTGTATTTACGACGAGAGTATAGCGTTTACGTTTCAATGATGCGTAAAGTGTGTATTCTCCATTTTGTTGTGCTTGGAGAATGGAATTATTTTCTGTGGGCAAGAGCAATTCGCAATATTCAGGAATATTATGCATGCTTTTTAACGATATTGCCGTATTTGTACCCGCACTCCATTTGTTATTTAATTCGGTTACGGTTACGTTTGTTCCCGAGGCCCTAATCCATTCTCCTGAAACAAAACCGTCACAATCCAAAGCATCTGCTTTGGCGTCATAGCCTTTTTCTGAACATGTTTGGCTGTTCTCGCTTTTTTCGCAGTATTCGCTAATGTTTGCACGTTCGACGGATACATATCCCGTCATAAGAACTTGAGTTGATGAAGGCGGCTTTATCGTGCAGCCAATCATGGGAGATCTTAAATAGATAAAGACACTTCCTTTTGGAGCTGATGCTGTTGTGGTTACTGTGAATAAATCGATTGTAGAAACGTTTGGCTTAAATGTGAGTGTATAAACTTTTTCTATGTCTGAACTTTCACGAAGAGTTAGCGATGTTCCTGTAACGGGGGTTACCGTCCAGCCTTCTGGCGGGTTAGATACGGAAATATCAATGGATACATCTTCGGCATGAGCGGTCTGTTCCACTTCTGCGGAAATAGTCACTTGGGAACTGGTGGTGATTTCTACAATGTCGTCAGCCATCCTTATGGCTGGCGTTGTTCCTGTTTCTCCTGTGACAACTACATAGAACGGCAGGTCTCCATAGTTGTTGCTTTGTTGTGCACATGTATAAACATCATCCGAAAGCATATTATTGTTTTGGTAAAGCGCTCCGGACGTGTTTAATGCAGGATCGCATGTAACTCTTGATGCATCTTTTTGTTCGTTAGCGCCATTGAGATTAATGATGTTGTAATAATCTGTAAGTTTACCGGCAGGGTTTCTCGTTAAATAGATTACTCGTGGAAGAATCAGTACAGAAGGAGCGATGGGTTGAGCCGCTTTATCTCCTGATGTTTGTACTTCTTCTCTAGTTTCATATTGGGATTCTAGAGTTATTCCTAGTTGAGGCGATGTCGCTATATAATAATCGTCATATACGACGGCGCCCCCTATGATAACGCCTTCTTCGTCAGTTTCTTCTCCGGTGACTAACTTTGTATATGCAGGATTCTCTTTGATGATACCTGCATCACCCAAAGACTTCAGAACGGCGGCATCAAATTCAAGATTGTTTTTACCTTGGTATTTTTTTAGTTTTTTGCCGTTTGCCATGACAACGCTTCCTTTAAAATGGAATCCGTTGATTTCGTTGATGTCATCCTTGGAGTAAACTAGATAGTTGTAGGTTGCTCCACTGCGTCCTTTTAGCTGGCCTGTTGCTCCTTTTTCAAGATACAGAAAAACGATGCTTCCATTTGCTGTTGATGGTAAATTTGCATTTCCCAAATCAGTTGTTACATCGAAAACAAATTTTCCAACAAGATCTTTATCTGTATATTTGTCTTCCTGATATTGCCATTCGATAACCAGGTATTCGTCGTTGTAAAGCTTACCTTGTGCTTTTGCGTTGATGTAGCACATGTTGAGTTTATCGACGAGATTGTTGTCAATATAGAATTGATTTCCAATACCGCAGAATGCATTTGCTTTGGCCGCTTTCCATCCTGATTCATTTTTTAACTGGATGGGGTCCGGAACTATTTTTGTGGTCGGATCAATCATTTTCCCATACTTGTTTGACTGGTTAATATTTTTCCAGTAGTTGTCTGTAATGTTTTTAAGGACGTCGTCTGATTCTTTCCATTCTTGAATACGGTCGTTGGATACAGATTGTGCGTTAAACGAAAAAATTCGACCTCTTTTACAATTTGTCGCGTCATCGTTACAAAAAGATCTATAGGCAAAGGGACGGGTGTAGCCATCCATGTAAACACCATACTTCATTAGCCCTTTTTCA
The DNA here is from genome assembly GCA_947165045.1 of uncultured Fibrobacter sp. Classification (GTDB taxonomy): domain Bacteria; phylum Fibrobacterota; class Fibrobacteria; order Fibrobacterales; family Fibrobacteraceae; genus Fibrobacter. The sequence goes on from CAMUYW010000015.1 coordinate 25,625, forward strand.
AAGTGGTATTGATTGACTTGGGTTTCAATAGCGAATGGCGATGAAGTGTATTGGTAAACTTTTCCCCCAACATTGAATCCTCTTTTCCCTTCGCTGTCGCCACAGTTGTTTTCATCGCTACAGTGTGCTTTGATTTTATATGGTAAATACAGACTTTTACCAACGCTAAAGTTAGTGTTGTTGTTAACGTATTTTTTTAATTCGAGTTGCTCTTCGGGAGCTGAATTTTGATTGGTGAAAACCCAGTTTTTACCGACATTGACGTAAAAATCATTTTCTCTAGTTATGTGGCCACCTAATGTAAAATTCCCCTTGACGTCGACTTTACATTTTACACTAACATCTCCCTTGACATATAGGTCTCCATGTACAGTTATGGGCTGGCCTTCGGGACATGTAACGTTACCACCGATGTAAACAATTGTTGTATCTAGGCCTTCCGTTCCATATATGGTTTCGCCTGCTTTATTGACTAAATTCCCGGCGAGATAAAAATCTCCATAGTGGTGAACTGTACCGCCATATTCGGCATTTCCCGTAACGAGCATGTCGCCTTTGACTACAGGTGTATTGCTGTATGCCCAGTCTCCGTTGATGTTGCCTGAACCAATCGTATCGTTGCCAGTAATACCGTCACTTGCTCCATGGAAAGCTTTATTGAATGTGAAACGTTCAGAGTTCTGTGGAACCTTTATTCGGTAAAGTCCGTCAACTTTGATAATTGCTGCTTCTGTATGGACTGTTCCGTTACGGGAATGGCCTTTAGAAAGTAGTTTGAGTTTGTATGTGTTTTTTTCTGTATTTACACCGGTTAACCAAATGTCGTAATTTTGATTAGCTCTATTTAATTGCGATAAAACGGAATTCAAGAGTATTGGTCTTTTTTGATTATCGTAGTATTGCTTGATAATGGCGCCAACTTCGTTTGCGTGGTAAGACATCCAGGCACGTGTGTTTTCGATACCGGCAACGGCACTTTGGTAGGATTCTTGTCGCAACATTCTTGATGCGCTGGAACGGTTTTCTGATGTTAGCCATTTGAAGGTAGCCGTTGCGGCAATTGTCGCAACTAACATGAAAAGAAGGACTGTTATTAAGGATACACCTTTTTTCGATTTAAACATATTTTTCTCCTTAATCCTGAGTTCCGTTGCTGGGAATCGGTATTACGAGTGACAAAACACCATTTTCTCCATGAATAGCTATGCTGAGTTCTAGACGGAGTGCTTTTACATGTTTTTTCTCGGTTATGTCGATTGCGTTTCCACTGAATGTGTAGTTGGCGGATTCCACTCTTTTAAGTATGATTTCACTAAAGGATATTTTCCCACTGGCGACAACTGGAGAATAACTTGCAAATGTAAATGCCATGCAGACGTTTTCGATTTTGTTTTTTGTTCTAAATCGAAATCTCCTTTTTCCTTCTGCGGCACCGGTGTTTGTTGGTGGGTAAAAGGTAAAGTCTTTTAAGTCGCTTGGGCGGGTTCCGTCATTTATACGACGAAAACCAACGGACATATAATCACGTCCTGGACAGAATAGCCTACTTGCGTCGCTGGAGTACGGCATGGTAAACGAAATCTCGTATTCTGTATTCGTTTCAAATGTTAGCGAATGGCATCTTTCTTTCCAGTTGCCGTCAAGATTAATTAAGTCTGCATAAAAAACTTGGTTTGCGTTTTTACCATCGGTAATTGGTTCTTGATTTTCGAAATCGTAGTTTGATGCAAAACCAGATAATGAAACTGTGGTTCCTCCACCAACGGGATCTACGTTTGTGAATGCGAGATTGTAATCACCATAGCGAGGTATGAGTCTAAATCCGTGTACACTGGTGTCTGCTGAAGGCAATATACGTGATAAACTTTCTTTTATTCCTGGTTCAGCCGCGGTGATATTAAATTTTTGAACGCCTGCAGCCATGGTAACGACATCGGGATCGTTACTTTTGCATGCGTCTTCTTCGGTTCCGGCTATTGTTTGGCAGATCCTTTTTAGTGTACCGTCGTCTTCGTCAACGTACCAAGTGATTTCTTCTACGGCAACATAATGCCCATCTTGGTCATAACGAATTTTTTTGAACTTCAGAGTGTCTAGATCATCGTTATTTCCGATATAATATGAAGATGAATCTTTTTTTGTTGCGTCCCCGTTATTTGGGTCCATGAATACATCGCTCATGGCATCGATGTAAAAGGTGTCTTTGGTAGCGATTGCGTTTTCTTCTTGTGAGCTTTTTGCGCCTAGCTGAGCAATATCTTCTTGAAGTATTGAACCTACGTTTCCTGCATTTTGATTAGATTGCAGCATGCTTTGTGTTCTGATGCGCATCTTGGTGCTATCACTGAAGGCTTGGCCTGCGATGAGGACAATACCGCCAAGGAGGGCTATATAAACCATCAATTCAATGAGGGTAAAACCCTGTTTTGTATTACCGTTCAATATTTTACACGTCGTCAGCATAACACACCACCAAAATTAAACTGTCTAATTGCTCCAGCCTACAGAAAGACACTCAGAATTCCTTTATGGAATGCCGTTTTTTCAAATAAAAATAAGTTTTTTGTTAACAAAATGAAAAAATATTTTTTCAACGTGGGACGAATCACCAAAAAACGAAAAGGAACCCGTGTGGGTTCCTTTTTAAAGGCGTTTTATTTTAGATCCTTCGACAAGCTCAGGATGACACCTTGGGTTGCTGCGTTATAACGCTGCAACTTACTTGATGATGAGCATCGAGTCGTCCCAAGCTTCGTGTTTCTCCAAGCCGAGGAGGTTGGCCGTCGTAGCGGCGATGTTCGAAAGACCCCAGTCGCCTTCCTTGAGGCCGAGCTTGCCGCCAGTAACGTTATCGTAGAGGATGCAAGGAACCTTGTTGAGGGTGTGGCTGGTCTTGGCCTTGAACGTACCGTCCTTGTTGACCTTCGGCATGCCGGTCTTCTTGTCGATTTCGTACATTTCGTCGGCGTTACCGTGGTCAGCTGTGATGATGGCGACACCGCCGAGGGCGTCAATCACCGGGAGGAGGCGTGCGAGGCCGATGTCCACAGCTTCGATAGCCATCGTAGCAGCGCGGAAGGAACCGGTATGGCCCACCATGTCGCCGTTCGGGAAGTTGCAGCGGAGCGTCTGGTACTTGCCGCTCTTCAAGGCTTCGATCATGGCGTCGGTGATTTCGGCAGCCTTCATCCACGGGCGCTGTTCGAACGGAACAACGTCAGATTCGATTTCGAGGTAGGTTTCGCCGTCGAACTTGCTGGAACGGTTACCATTCCAGAAGTAGGTCACGTGGCCGTACTTCTGCGTTTCGGAGCAAGCGAACTGCTTGACGCCCGTTTCGGAAAGCCATTCGCCGCTGGTTTCCTTGATGGCCGGAGGCGGAACGAGGAAGCGGTTCGGGAGCTTGAGGTCGCCGTCGTACTGGAGCATGCCGGCGTAGCACACATGCGGGAAGCGCTTGCGGTCAAATTCGTTGAAGGATTCTTCTTCGAAGGCGCGGGTGATTTCGATAGCGCGGTCGCCACGGAAGTTGAAGAACACCACGGAGTCGCCATCGTTGATGGTGCCGACCGGCTGGCCGTCCTTTGCGATCACGAACGGCGGGAGGTCCTGGTCGATAGCCTTGGTTTCGCCACGGAGCGTTTCGATAGCCTGGGTGGCGTTGTCGAAGTAGCGGCCTTCGCCGAGCACGTGGGTCTTCCAGCCGAGTTCCACCATCTTCCAGTTAGCGTTGTAACGGTCCATGGTGATCTGCATACGGCCACCGCCGCTAGCAATGCAAACATCGAATTCCGGAGAGCGGAGTTCGTCGAGGAACTTTTCGAACGGGCCGACGTAATCGAGTGCGGATGTTTCCGGAACGTCACGACCGTCGAGGAGAATGTGAACGCGAACCTTCTTGAGGCCTTCCTTCTTGGCCTGAGCGACCATGGCCTTGAGGTGAGAAATGTTGGAGTGAACGTTACCGTCGCTGAAGAGACCGATGAAGTGGAGGACGGTGTTCTTTTCGCGGGCGTTGCCTGCAATTTCCTTCCAAGCATCGCGATCGAAGATGTCGCCGCTGTTGATGGCGTCTGCAACGAGGGCGGCACCCTGGTTGTAAACCTGTCCAGCACCGATGGCGTTGTGACCGACTTCGGAGTTACCCATGTCTTCGTTGGTGGGCATACCGACGGCGCGACCGTGGGCTTTCAAGAGAACGTTAGGATACATCTTGAAGAGGTTGTCGAGGGTCGGGGTGCGGGCGGCCTTGATGGCGTTGCCTTCGACCTTATCGGTGATACCAAAACCATCCATAACGATGGTTACGACCGGGCCCTTGATGCCGGGGAAATTAGAAAGCTTCTTGAGCATATTTACTCCATTAAAATGTTACGAGTGCAAATTTAGAAAAAAAATAGACCCTCACAAGGAGGGTCCATTTAATAGCGTTTTAATTTCAGATTACTGGGCTTTGTAAATGACGAGCGTGAAGCTTGAATTGCCATTTGCGTCGTAGATGTTTGTTGTCATTACGGCAAATGCGTAGAAGCCTGTTGCTACTTCAGAGGATGGGTTGTAAGCCGAAGTGACGCCCACGATGAAACTGTTAGCTGTGTTAGCTATGTTTTGCGCATGGATTACATTTGCAAAAGTATCCTTCAATGCACCCGAATTGTAAAGGAAGTCGGATGTGTAAGCCACTCTTTCATTGAGCTCTTCTGGCAACAAATTGAAGCTATAGTCATTCCATTCGTCGTTGTCGTTTTTATTGGTATAAAGAGCGAATTGAAGTCCGGTAGTACTAGACAAGTCGAGGCCATTTTTGGAGGCGTTGGGATTAAAGCAAAGGTCGCCACCTTCGTCAGATTTGGATTCTGTTGCGATGTTAACGCATTTGGCTACCTTGGTGTCCATTTCGATGGTGAAATGCTTGAGTGGTGCACTCTTGATTTCGGGAGCAGCAGAGGAAGAGCTTTCTTCGGGTTCCTTGCAGAAGTCTTCGCTACGGACGAACGGAATTGTCTTTGTCGTGTTCGATGAAATCTCTCCGTCTGTTGCAAAGGCGGTAATCACGAGTTCGAAGCTGCCGCATTCGGTATAACCCTTTTCAAGGTCGGTTTGAACGCCCATTTCGTTGAGCGAAACGACTGGGTTTGCCAAGCTCGCATAGTCAAGGATTGGGTTGGTTATTGTTACTTCACCTTGTGTAGCGTGAGTTACAGAATTGCGGATTACGAATTTGACGTCTGTAAAGTGGACGGCATCTACATCTGCGACGGTATTTTCATCACCAACATCGATTGTGATGCTTCCCTTGAAGAACATCTTTCCTGTGCCCGCCGTAGCTTCGAGACCGGTAAAAACGATAGAGGTTATTGGGGTATCCTCTGGCTCTGTATAAATGCTGGAGGAGCTTACGCCCGGCTGCGGTTGGATTACTGGATTGGAATCATCACCACAAGCGATAAAACTTAATGCACTCAAGGTGAGTGCGGAGCTGAGAATGGCAGGTGTAACAAATTTAGAATTCATTGAAATACCCTTTTTATATAATCTTTTTGTTAAAATAAACAAAATATGAGAAAAAAGCACCAAGATTTTTTCTTTTTATAATAATACAAAAAATTGTTTACGATGAAGTGATGGCTTATTGAGGGGTGTGATAAAAAATATAACAAATTTGTAAACAATTTTATACACTAGACGTTCATGGAGCGTATAATATCGCGGATTCGGGCGGCTTCTTCGAAGTCGAGGCGTGCTGCCGCTTCCTTCATCTGTTTTTCGAGGGCTGCGAGCTTGGAAGAACTTTGACTGGATCCTTCCCCTATCATGCTACGCATTTCAGGGTCAGGATGACGAGATGCGGGCGCCTTCTTCTTGCCCGTTGCAGACTTCTTTCTGTAATTCGAGGGTTGCAATGGCTCCATCGGGCGGATACCCGGGGTGAATTCTTGGGAACCTTCACTGGATTCTTCGCTCCACTCCGTTTCGCTCAGAATGACGTCGTCTCCTTCGATGCCTGCCGGGTCGATGATTCTCAGGTCTTCTTCGATCTTGCGGGTGACGGACTTCGGGGTGATTCCGTGTTCTTTGTTAAATTCTTCCTGAAGGTTGCGGCGGCGGTTTGTTTCGTCGATGGCCTTTTGCAGACTTTCGGTCATGTTGTCTGCGAACAGAAGGACTGTGCCGTTCACGTTGCGGCTTGCGCGGCCCATCGTTTGGATGAGGCTTCTGTAGTTGCGGAGGAAGCCTTCCTTGTCGGCGTCGAGAATCGCGACCATGCTCACTTCGGGGAGGTCGAGGCCTTCGCGCAAGAGGTTGATGCCTACGAGCACGTCGAATTCGCCACTGCGGAGCCCGCGGATGAGTTCGTGGCGTTCGAGCGTCTTGATGTCCGAATGGAGGTATTTGGCGCGGATGCCCGCTTCGATGAAAAATTCCGTAAGATCCTGCGCCATCTTCTTGGTGAGTGTCGTGACGAGCACGCGGTCGCCGTTTTTCACGACTTCTTCGATGCGGTACAGGAGCACGTCCATCTGGCCTTGGATCGGGAACAGCTCGATTTTCGGGTCCAAAAGTCCGGTCGGACGGTTGATCTGTTCGGTCACGACACCGCTAGTCTTCTTGAGTTCGTAATCGCCGGGCGTAGCGCTCACAAAAAGCACTTGCTTCGGGTACATGTACTCGAATTCAGCAAAGTTCATCGGACGGTTGTCGAGAGCGCAGGGGAGGCGGAATCCGTATTGCACAAGCGTAGTCTTGCGGGACTTGTCGCCTTCGGCCATGCCGCCCACTTGCGGGATGCTCACGTGCGATTCGTCAATCATCAAAAGCCAGTCATCGCCAAAGTAGTCGATGAGCGTGAAGGGGCGTGTGCCCGGAGCGCGGTCTTCGATGATGCGCGAGTAGTTTTCGATGCCGTTGCACATGCCTGTTTCGCGGAGCATTTCCATGTCGTAGCGAGTGCGGCTCGAAAGGCGGGCCGATTCCAGCACCTTGCCTTCTTTGTCGAGTTCGGAAAGGCGGTCGGTCAGTTCCAGCTGGATGCGCTGCAGCATGCCCGCACGGTTTTCTTCTTTGGTCACAAAGTGCTTGGCCGGGGCAATCGTCAGTTCTTCGACTTCCTTGATAACTTCGCCAGTGACGATGTTGAAGCGGCAAAGGCGATCGACTTCATCGCCGAAAAGTTCAATGCGGAGCCCGTCTTCGTCATAGCTTGGGTGAACTTCAATCACGTCGCCGCGGACGCGGAACGTGCCTCGATCGAGGCTGAAGTCGTTGCGTGAATATTGAATGTGGACAAGGTCTCGGAGAATCTTGTCGCGGTCGTAAATGTCGCCCTTCTTGATGCGGACCATCAAATCGAAGTATTCGCTCGGGCTACCTAAACCGTAAATGCAGCTCACGGAGGCGACGATGATGACATCGCGGCGGGTGAGGAGGTTTGCCGTGGCGCGCAGACGGAGCTTGTCGATTTCGTCGTTGATGCTAGCGTCTTTTTCGATGAACGTGTCCGTGTGCGGAATGTAGGCTTCGGGCTGGAAGTAGTCGTAGTAGCTTACGAAGTATTCGACCGCGTTGTTCGGGAAGAACGACTTGAATTCCTGATAAAGCTGGGCGGCGAGCGTCTTGTTGTGCGTGAGGATGAGTGTGGGTTTGCCGACATTCTTGATGACATTTGCCATCGTGAACGTTTTGCCGGAACCCGTCACGCCGAGGAGCGTCTGGAACTGTTCGCCGTGCTTGAATCCTTCGGTCAATTCTTCAATGGCTTTGGGCTGGTCGCCGGCGGCGCCGTAAGGGCTTACGAGGTCGAAGTCCGCACGAGTGGGCGCCTGGAACTGCTTGAGTTTTCCGGGCAAGCTTTTGGATGGCGGTAGCGGTTTCGCTATCGGTTTCGCATACGGGTCGGGTGTGATTGTCTTACGTGCGCGTGCCATGATTCTTCACAAAATAGTAAAATTTCTATATTACCCTCCATGCTTTGCAATCGAATTCTTGGTACTACGCATCACGGCACTTACAAGAAGGTCGTTGATGTTCCTCTTTTGCGCGAGGAACTGACGGCCCGTTCTATCCGCTGCATTGCACGCGATGGCGTCGAAATTGAAATCGACATCTACGAAGATTTGCAAGAAGGCGACATCCTCGCCGAAACAGACTTTAACGTCTATGCAGTAAAAATCTACGTGCCCAAGAAAAAGCCGGAACATGAACAAAAGCCGACGGTGAAACGATATTTGTAGATCGCTGCACTCGCCTTGTTCGTCATGGTGCAAGCACATGTATAATTGATTTGCATTACTCCCTAATGCACAAACTTTCTTTTACGGTAATGCGTTCTTTGCCGAGTAGCTTGTAGAGGCGGCAACGGAAAAGTGGAATGGCAGCGATGGTGCCCAATGCGACTATCGGAATGGCGATGTAGGCGATTCCCGGCTGGTTAATTTGCGGTCTGAAAAAGAGGCGTAGCATCAGGACAATCCACCAATGAACAGCGAGAATCACGAGTGCATTGCGTGAAATGTTTCGCAAAATACCTTTGGTAATGCGGATTGGCGCGATGTCGGGGAGTTTGCTTGCCAAAAGGAATGTAGCGATGAGGCCGATGATGCCTGTGATGGAACTTGCGACAAATTGGGGGAGGTTCTTGCCCAAGTCGTTATTCATGATGCTGAAATTCGGACTCGGCGATTCCAGAAATCCGTAGGCAATAAAACTGATGATGCAAACCGCTGCGACGATTGCTGTGTTTTTCATGGCGTGTGCATCATTTGCAGAAATGGCACTGTGGATTTTTTTGATGGGTTCCTTGCAGAGACAACCGCACCCGAAGAAAAATAAAATCGTGAGGTCGCGTTCGATGCCGAATGGCAAGTGAAAATGATATTTGTTGAAAAGCCAACCGCCAAGGAGCCCTTCTATTGCCATGATGGCGATAAACAGCTTTGGATTGACTTGCTTTTTGGACATTCCGTGAAGCCAATAAAATAGCAGGCTGACGGAGTAAAGCGTAAACACGAACCATAGCGGGCCCGCGCCGACCGAAGACTTTCCAGCGATGAATATCTTTGCGAAATTCCAGTAGATGTATTGCCAAGTGCTGTTGATATCGGGGATGGTGTTCACGACCGTCATCGTTGGCGATTTCGGATACAACGCAAAGTTGTAAACAATCGGGTCGATGGCGAAAAATAGGAACGAAAGTAAAAGATAGGGGACTAGTAAAACTTTTGTTTTATGGACAAAGTAGCTCTTGAAATCGCTGAATCTTTTAGTGCTGAAAAGGAATCCCGAAATAAAGAAAAATGCTGACATGCGGAGAGCACTCAAATGCCACATTCCGAGATGTGCATTCGGGAAGTTCTGCTCGATGTGAAAAAGGCAAACGAGCAAAAGAACGAATCCCTTGAATTCGTCAATCCAGCTGATTCGTGCTAATACCATCTTTGTTCGTCGCCGATTGTAGTGCAGGGGCCATGTCCCGGGAATACGATGGTTTCGCTGGGGAGCGTGAGCAACTTGCTTTTGATGCCATTGACGAGAGCGAATTCGTCACCGCCAAAGAGGTCGCTGCGTCCGCGGCTGCCTGCGAATAAAATGTCGCCAGGGAATAGGAGCGGTGGCGCCTTTTGTCCGTTCACTTCGCCGGGGTTTGCGCAGTAGAAGGCGAGTCCGCCGGGGGAGTGGCCTGCAACATGGATGACCTGCAATTTGATTTCTGCGATTTCGACGATGTCGCCTTCGTCAAGGTTGTTGCCGAGTGCGGGGGCGGGATCGTTGCAGGGGAGGCCGAACATTTGAGCTTGTTCGTTCTGCAGGCCTAACAGAAATTCGTCGTCTTTGTGCGCTTCAGTTTTAATGCCGAACGTGCGTTCGACAAAGGCGTTTCCGAGCACATGATCGAGATGCAAGTGCGTGTTTAAATTACGGCAGACTTTGAGGTTTTCCGACTTGATGTAATCAGATAGCGCGGCTTGTTCGCGAGCGTTACTGGCGCTAGGGTCAATCAAGATAGTTTCGCCATTGCTGTTGCTCAAGATGTATGCGTTGACTCCGAACGGATTAAATACAAATTGCTTGATATTCATGAAGAACCTCTTAGCGTTTCTTTCTGCGCTTGCGTGCAAGTCGTTCGCGTTTTACACTTTCCATGGAAATCGTGTGGAGAATGTCGAAGACGCGTTCGCGTGCGTAAGAATTGTTGAGCTTGCGATGCGTGACAAAGTCTAGCAGGCATACGCATAAAAGTAACAATCCGACAAAGATCGAGAGCGAAATAGGCCAAAGGTGGACGGAAAAATGAGTTGCAACAAGACCAAATGCGGGTGGCATCAGGATGGAACCGACATAAGAACCAGCGAGCTGGATGCTGATGGCTTGGCTTGAAAGTGCTTCGCCAAATCGTGCCGGGGTAGCGTGAATGAGTGAGGGATAGACGGGTGCGCATCCGAGGCCGAGCAGACAAATACAAACGGGCAACATCCAAAGTGGAAGCGGGAGCGAGAGCACAAGACAGCCTGCGGCAACGATGAAAATTCCGGCGTAAATCAAACGGTGATCCGTAAATTTGATGGCGAAAAATCCGCTGACGATGCGTCCGACCATGACGGAGGCAAACATCAACGAAACGCAGAGGGCGCCCGTTTCGGGTTTGAATCCGCAGGCTATCAAGTAGGTTCCGCACCAGAGTCCTGTCGAAATTTCTAGCGCCGAGTAAAAGAAAAATGTGAGGAACGAAAGCTTCATGCCGGGAACGCGGAGAGCTTCGCGGATGCTAAGAGCTGCGGCGTTGTTTTTGGCTGTGTTTTGGAGTGTTGCGTTGTCTTGGGCGATGTTGCTGTTTTCGATTTTTCGCCAAAGCGGAAGCGATACGAAAACCATTGCGAAAATCACTGTTAAAAGAACGGCGACTAATTCGTATGCGCCGCGCCAGCCGAACCCTAGCATGATGGAGCCTGAAAGAATTGCGGGACTCAGCGTGGCTCCAATTCCCCAGCTAGCATGCAACCAGTTTGTGTGTTTGGATTCGAGATAGACTGCGGCGAAGTTGTTCATCGCCACATCGACGGCGCCTGCGCCAATGCCCATCGGGATGGCGCACAAGCAAAGGATGCCAAACGAGTCCGCAAATCCAAAACCGATAGAGGCGATGGCGGTTATTGCAATGCTGTAGGCGACTAGTTTTCCCGTTCCAAAAATGCGGAGAAATTTGGGCGTTAAAAGGCTAGAAACGATAGTGCCGAGGGACGTGATGATGGAGAGTATGCCTGCAGCCGAAATGGGGGCGGAGAGGTCTATGCGCATCAACGGCCACGCTGCCCCGAGAATCGTGTCGGGGAGGCCTAGCCCAATGAATGCAACGTATATGACCACCAGTAAAAAAATCATCGAAGGTAATTTATAAAAAAGAAAGCTTAATGGATCCTTCGACTCCGCTCAGGATGACAAAAATAAAAGATGCCGGAACGGAGTCCGGCATGATAAATTGCGGAGGTGGCAGCTAGTTCAGCTGCCCGACCTCAAGCCTCTTATTCCTTCACGCTCCAGGTCGTGCCTTCCTTGGAATCCTTGATCACAATGTTCATCGCGGCGAGCTCGTCGCGGATGCGGTCGCTTTCGGCCCAATTCTTGTTGGCGCGAGCTTCCTTGCGGGCGGCGATCAATGCTTCGATCTTGGCGGTATCGATTTCGTCGTTAGCGCCCTTCTTAGCATATTCTTCGCGCGGCTGGTCGAGCTTGAGACCAAAGATCTTGTCGAAGTCCATCACGAGTGCGGCCTTTTCGCCGTCGTCGATATCGCTCTTGAGCATCGTGTTCATGATGCCGAGGGCGCGAGGCATGTTGAGGTCGTCGCCAATGGCGTCCTTGAATTCGTTCTGGAAAGCCTTGGCAGCTTCGCTTGTGATAGCGGTTGCCTTGCCAATCAGCGGGTCCGTCTTCTTGTGCAAGCTCTTGAAGGCTTCCTTGGCGCCGGTGAGGGCTTCCCAAGTGAAGTTCAGGTAGTTGCGGTAGTGGCTGCCGATGGCGAAGAAGCGGTAGTCGAGCGGGTTGAAGCCGCGGTCCATGAGGAGCGAAACCGTCAGGAATTCGCCGCTGGACTTGCTCATCTTGCCGAACTTCTGTTCGGTTGTGCCATCTTCCAGTTTTTCTTCGCTTGCAGTGCGGAGGAATTCTCCGTGCATCCAGAAACGGGCAAATTGCACGCCGTTTGCGCATTCGCTCTGAGCGATTTCGTTCGTGTGGTGGACGCGGATGTGGTCGGTACCGCCGCAGTGAATGTCGAGGGTCGGGCCGTTATACTTCATGGCCATGGCGGAGCATTCAATATGCCAGCCGGGGAAACCGACGCCCCACGGGCTGTCCCATTCCATGGCGCGCTTCTTGTCCTTCGGGCTGAACTTCCACAGAGCGAAGTCGGTGGCGTTCTTCTTTTCGCCCATGTCGATGCGGCTACCCTTGCGGAGGTTTTCCACGTCGAGGCGAGCAAAGTCGGCATAGCGCGGGAACTTGAGACTGTCGAAGTAGATGCCGTCGCTCGTGCGGTAGGTGTAGCCCTTTTCTTCGAGCGTCTTCACCAAGTCAATCTGTTCCTGGATGTGCTGCGTGGCAGGCGTCCAACGGGTCGGTTCCTGAATGTTGAGGCGGTGCCAGTCGGCCATGAAAGCGTCGGTGTAGAACTTTGCGATGTCCCAAACGGACTTGCCTTCGCGGGCAGCGCCCTTTTCCATCTTGTCGTCGCCAGAGTCAGCGTCGCTCGTGAGGTGGCCCACGTCGGTGATGTTCACGATGTGGTTCACCTTGTAGCCGTAGTAGTTGAGCGTACGGACCAAAAAGTCTTCGAAAATGTAGGTGCGGAGGTTGCCGATGTGAGCGAAATGGTACACCGTTGGGCCACAACAGTACATGCGCACGGCGGGAACGCCTTCAGGAAGTGTGAAAATCTCTTTCTTACGCGATGCAGTGTTGTAGAATTGAAGTGCCATAAAGCCTCCGGTTAAATGCGGCGCACCATGCGCCAGACGGGCACAAAATTAGAAAAATGCGCGAAATACGGCAATCTATTAGCCCGAATAACCCGTTATAGTTTTTCCCTTGGCCTTGTGTTAACTTTTTTTAAGGTTTGTTGTATAGTGGTCAACGGAATGTCTGCGAGGGGAGCCTCGTTGCTTTGATTTGGATTTGTCCCCCTATATATTACATTTAGAGGATTATAATATGAAAAAAATGAAATTGCCTTTGATTGCTGTTTCGGCAGTTTTGGGCTTTGTGGCGTGTGGTGATGAAAGTGTAGTTGCGCCTGCTCTTGACGGGGCTTATTCTCCAGTGGAATCATCATCAGATGGTGTTTTTCCGGCTTCGAGTAGCGATGCTCTAAGTGCTGAAATTTTAAGTTCCAGCGATGCTGTTTCTGGTTTTGGCGCATCGAGTTCCAGCAATGGTGTTCCCGTTGTTGGCTATTCTAGCTCGAACGTTGTTCCTGGTAATTCTGTTTCCAGTTCCAGCGTGTTTGAGCCTCAACAAAATTTTTCCAGCTCCAGCGAGATGATTCCGGACATCAGAGTTTCTAGCTCTAGCACTTTAATCCCCGGCAATGGCGGTTCTGGCGATGACGAAAACGACAACGAAGATGCACGTACTTTGAACGGCACGCAGATTCTCTTGAAAGTTTCTGGCACAACGGCTACGGTCGAAAACAACAACGGCTGCGTCGAAGTGGCCGACAAGAGTGCTACGATTACTTGCCCGGGCGCTTATTACGTGACTGGCGAATCTTCTGATTTCCAGCTTGTGGTGAATACTCCGGGAGCTGACAAAGAAGGCAATACCGGAATTTACCTTTACAATGCAACCTTGAAGAGCTCCAATTCTCCGATTCTTGTGAAGAATGCTGACAAGGCTGTTCTCCATTTGGTCAAGGGAACGACCAACGTCATTGAAGATGGCAATGGCAGCCATGCGTTCACGAACGTCGGTGGCAAACCAGATACGTCAAAGGCTGCGATTTACTCCAAGGACGACATGAACATCAAGGGCGCTGGCAAGTTGACCGTCACGGGTAACTTCAAAAATGGCATCCAGTCCACCAACGATTTGAAAATCAAGAATGGTGAAATTACTGTTGTCGCAAAAGAAAACGGCATCAAGGGCAAGGGTAGCCTCGAAGTTTCGGGCGGTACCTTGAATATTACTGCAAAGGCGGGCGATGGTCTTGAAAGTGACGAGTGCGTCAAAAATAATGACGGCTCGTTTAAGGATACGGTCGCAACCAAGGGTATCGTGAAAATTACTGGCGGTGACATTACGATCAAGGCTGGCGATGATGGCGTGAGTGCTGCAAATTATGTTGTCGTGAACGATTCGACGGAAAAGTCAAAAATCAAAATCACGGCAACCGATAAGGGCCTCGCTGCTGAAAAGTTCATCTACGTTGATGGCGGCGATATCAACATCAATGCGGACGACGATGCTTTGCACACGCATTGGCATGTCCTCATGAATGGTGGCAACGTCGAAATCAGCGCCAAGAAAAAAGGCATCCACGCGGATTCCGCAATCTATTTGAAGGGCTCGACGATCAACGTCACTACGTCTTACGAAGCCATTGAGGCTTACGAGATTTTCGCCGAAGGTGGCGTTACCTCCGTGTTTGCAACCAACGATGGCTGGAACGCTGCAGGTGGTCCCAAGAACCCGAACAGTTCGATGGCCATGTTCAGCGAAAGCAGTGGCAATATAGTCATTAGCGGTGGTTACCACTACATCAGCATTAAAGGCAACATGGTTGACGGGTTAGATGCCAACGGTACTGGAAAAATGACCGGCGGCGTGGTTATTGTTGAAATTACTGGCCAGAGCTACGAAAACGGCATGGGTGGTGGCGGATTCAACTTCGGCGGCGGTGGCGGCTGGGGTGGCGGCGGCATGGGCGGCTTCCCGGGTATGGGCGGTCAGCAAGGCGGAAGCAATTGCGGTGCCTACAACTTTGCCGGCGGTCTCGTTGATACCGATGACGGATTTACCATTACTGGCGGCGTTCTCCTCGCTTTTGGCAACTACACGATGGACGTTCCCGGCTGCGCTGAAATGACCTACAACAGCAACAGCTACTATGGTTCCGACAAGGCTGCTTTCAAGCCGACTTACCAAGGCAATTACGTTATTTATGGTGGCGAAGTGAAGTCGGTTTCACAAGTGCAAACTAGCGGCATGAAGGAATTCAAGTTCCCGAACGGCGTGAGCTACATGTATAAGTAAAGAAAAATGGCGCAACTTTAGAAATCGTCAAAACGCTATTTGCAAAACGGGCTGCGAATTGTCGCAGCCTTTTTGCGTTTTTTAGTGGCTTGTTACATCAATTTTTTTAGACTATCGATGTTTTTGAGCAAAATTTTCCCACGCTTGATTTCGACGAATCCCTTGGCGGCAAAATCCTTGAGCATGCGCGCGACCACTTCGCGGGCCGAATTCACGTCACGAGCAATTTCTTCTTGTGTCTTTTTAATTTCGGTGCTGCCGCTATTTTTGTAAGCATCGATGAAATACGAGGCGAGGCGTTGATCGAATTTTTTGAAGAGCATTTGCTGGATTGCCCAAATAGTTTGCGAGTAGCGCTCCGTTTCGCGTTCGAAAATGAAGGCCCGCACATGGACATTTTTTTCCATGAGCTTTGCAGTAATCGACGATGGTATTACAAGTACAGTTGTTTCTTCTTCGGCGGTGACGAACGCTTCAAATGTTAGTTGATGAATCACGCATGATGCTGTTGAAATGCAAAATTCACCCGCTTTTGCACGGTACAATGTCACTTCGCGACCTTCATCAGAGAGGATACTTACGCGAATACCGCCACTCAAGATGAGGATAATCCCAAGACATGCCGAAGAATTGCTGCTTGCAATTTGATCTTTGTTGAATCGTTTTGTGATGGCGCGCTGCGATACAACAGCCTTTTCTTCTGACGAAAGGTTATCCCAAAATGGAATCTTGGGTAGAATTTGGGTGATGGGTGGTGTAATCATAAAAAAAGCCCCTCTAGGGCAATATATAAAATCTATTGAAATACTGTCACTCTGGAGCGAAGCGATAGAGCCCATTAAGTTTTATTTATGGACCCTATCGGGTGCGAAGCACCCTCCAGGGTGACAGATACATTACAGCATTCCGACGATTTGTTCTTTCGGGCGGACGCCGACAGAAGAGTTCACGACTTTACCGTCTTTCATTACGACGAGTAACGGGATGCTCGATACTCGGAACATGGCGGCTAGTTCGCTTTCTTCGTCAACGTTCACTTTTCCGACTTTGACTTTGCCCTTGTATTCTTCTGCGATCTCCGAGATGGTCGGAGAAAGCATGCGGCAAGGCCCGCACCAGCTTGCCCAAAAGTCAATCAGGACGGGCTTGTCGGATTGGAGGACTTCGCGTTCAAAGTTTTCGCTTGTGATTTTTAATTCAGCCATTGTTTTACCTTTTTCCTTTCGGTCGCTTCAAAATTTTGATGTGACCTGTTTTGTTTCTTGTTTACAGGTATATTTTAGATTTTGCGCAGCGGTAAAACTGTGACTAGGTTACATTAAAGAATTTTTTATAAAAATTTTTGAAAAAACTTCATGTGGGCGGGGCCCCAGCTCGGAGTGGATGCTTTCAGCATCAGCAATTACGGCTCAGCTATATTTGTGCAAGCACAACCGCAGCATTCGCCTATGATGCTTTTGACGCCTGCTCCCCACAGAGGATAACTCAAACTAAGCCACTAAAGTGGCAAGTTTCGTATAGGCGTCAGCGGCTTCACTCGACCATATCGGCAAGCGAGCTTGCCGCTGCGGCGCTCGTTTTGCACGCTACTGCGAAGAATATCCTTGGCCGACGCTTTAGAATCTTAAAAATGAAAAAGTCACACTTGTTGCTGTGACTTGCTTAAAAAATGTTAGTATCTATTACTTAATAGATATTTTCTTGACAATGCTTGTGGATCCATCATGCACGCGGACGACATAAAGTCCTTCGGCGATTGTGGAAAGGTCCGCGGCGCCATTCGCACTTTGTGTGCTATATATCGGGCGGCCTTGCATATCGAATACATCGACTTTGGCGGCATTCGAGGCGGCATTTGCGCTCTTTTCCGTTGCAATTCCTGTTATAAATAAAGTTCGTCCGGCGATTTGTACGGACATGCCCTTCTTTGCGACTGCGCTCGGCATAATTGCAATTGTCGAATCGCCGCAACCTCCTGCATCGCAGTCTTTAGGCGGGTTGAGAATCGTTTCTGAATATGGCGTTTTGACTTCGGAAGCGGGGTGCGCCTTGAGGCTTGCCATGACGCTATCGTATGCGGGCTTCGGTTTGTATTGCTTGTCATAGAGCAGCCCTTCGGTCTTGCCTTGCTGTTCGTCGAGCCAGCTGTGAGCATCGGTCAGTCCCCACATCACAAATTCGCCCATGTTCGGTTCTTCGAGGAACACGTCCATGAATTGGCGGTAAATGTGTCCTTGCTTGGCGTAGTCGGCAGCGCTGAGGTTGCCTGCGGAACCTTTCGGGAATCCAATGTCGAGTTCGGTAATATTCAAAGTCACGTTGAGTTCTGCGAGCGCTTTGGCGAGTGCACGCACATTTTGCGGTGTCGTTTCGTGGGCAATTTCAATGTGCGTTTGCGTTCCAACGCAGGTTATTGGAATGTTGTTCGCTTTCCAGCGTTTGACTTGTTCTACGACAAAGCTAGCCTTGGAACCTTCGCGGAGTCCCCATTCGATGGAGTAATCGTTGTAGCAAAGTTCGGCATCCGGGTCGGCTTCGTGTGTCCATACAAATGCGGAATCCAAAAATTCAGCGCCGATTCCTTCGTACCATACGGAGTTTGTAGAACGCCAGTCGGCATTGTAATCGTCGTTGATGGCTTCGTTGACCACGTCCCATTCGGCAACTTTGCCCTTGTAATGAGTGACGACTTTGGTGATGTGGTTCTTGAGAACGGCGAGCAGTTTTTCTTTTTGCCCTTTATAGTTGTTCACCCAGTTGGGAACTTGGCTGTGCCAGGCGAGCGCATGACCGCGTACGCGTATGTTGTTTGCCAACGCGTATTTGACCATCTTGTCGCCTTTCTCGAAATTGAATTCGTCTTCGTTAGGTTCGGTAGCGTCGAACTTCATTTCGTTTTCGGCCACGACCACGTTAAATTGTGTCTTGTGGATTTCTTCGAATTCCGGTTCGATATCGTCGTTGAACCATTCGCTGTTCAGGATTGTGCCGATAAAACGGCCGCGTTCCTTGGCGAGTTGTCGGATAGTTTCGTCTGCGGCGTGGGCGTTTAAACCCATACCCAAAATAGCGGCACATAGTGTAATACGTGGTAGGGCAATACGTGACAAAGAATGAATCTTTTTCATTTTATCCTCTTTACCCATTTGCACCAACTCGAAAGATAAATAAAAAGCCGGCAAAAGTCAAAAAAGGGACCAGGAAAAATCCTAGTCCCTTGTGAATTAAGAGGTGAAAACTATTTGACAGAAACTCGTTTAGTTAGGCTCGAGAATCCGCTTTGGACGCGTATGACGTAGAATCCTTCTGCAATGGTGGAGAGGTCAAAGACGCCCTTGCTGTTTTCGTCGCTGAAAATCGGGCGGCCTTGCATGTCGAATACGTCTATTTTTGCGGTCTTGGAACCTGTCACAAAAAGCGTGCGGCCAGCAAGTTGCATGGAAATGCTGCTCGGCGAGATGAACTGCTTGATAGCGTCGGTGGAATCCTTCTTAGTTGAGTCCTTTGCGGTTGTATCTTTTTTGGTCGTGTCCGTGGCGACCGTGTCCTTCTTGGACGTGTCCTGCGGAGGTTCGTATGTTTGGAGTCTCACTAGAATACTGTCATAGGCGGGCTTCGGTTTCAAATTGTCGTCGTAGATAAGGCCTTTTTGTCTGTTCAGGCCGCTCAGCCAGCTCCATTTATCGGATACGCCCCAAATCAGGTAGGTGTCAGCGTTCGGTTCTTCGAGGATAATATCCAAGTATTGACGGAACGTTTGTCCTTGGCGTTCGAGGTCGCTCTTGCTCACGTTGATGCCGCTCTTGAATCCGATATCAAGTTCGGTGATTTTCAACTTGACATTGAGTTTGGCGAGTTCCTTGGCGAGAGAGCGGAGACTGTCCGGAGAACCGATAAAGTGCTTATCTGTGGTGGTGTCTTCGACATGCGTCTGTGAACCCACGCAATGGATAGGAATGCCGTTTGCAACCCAGCGCTTCACCTGCTCCAGCAAGAAGCCTGCCTTGGCCTTTGGGTTGACGCCTTGTTCGAGGTTGTAGTCGTTATAGCAGAGTTCTGCATCCGGGTCAACTTCGTGAGTCCACACAAAAGCAGAGTCGATAAATTCAGGACCGATACCCTGGTACCACACAGAGCCGGTGCGCCACTGAGGTTCGTTGTTGCTGATGGCTTCGTTTACCACGTCCCATTCGTCAATCTGGCCTTTCCAATGGCCGACGACATTTTTAATGTGGTTCTTGAGCACGGAAAGCAACTTTTGCTTGTTGCCCTTGTAGTTGTTGACCCAGTTCGGAACCTGGCTGTGCCAAGCAAGAGCATGGCCGCGCACACGCATGCCGTTTGCTTTGGCATACTTGAGCATTTTGTCGCCATTGTTGTAGTTGAAACGGTTTTCGCTAGGCTCGGTGGCGTCGAACTTCATTTCGTTTTCGGCAACGACGATGTTGAATTGCTGCTTGTGAATCTGTTCGTAATTGCCTGGTAGCCCGCCGCTGAACCATTGCGAATTCAGAATGGCGCCGATGTAGATGTTGTTTTTCTCGGCAAGCGATCTAAGGGTTTCGTCTGCGGCTAAGGCATTTGAAATTCCTGCACCTAAAAGGGCTGTGCTGAACACAAGACCCGCTAAAGCATGAGCCTTTTTCATTTTGTACTCCTCTAGTAATCCCTAATCCTATTGTATACCCGAATTCAAAAATACACAAAAAGTTTGATGAAAGATGTAAACAAAAATATGCGAGATTGTGAGGAACAAAGTAATGGGACTAATATATAGGGGTGGTTTGGAACGCTGTTACCTATATGCTACAAATGTAGCATATATAAATATTTTTGAATTTTATTGTTTAAATATGTGGATTTTTGTTGAAAAATAGATATTTTGTTGCATAAATATATTGACTTGTTTGGCGCGCTGTTGTATATTTACAGTTGTAAAAAATGGTTAAGGAGACGTTTATGAAACGTACGGTGTTGCCTTTAGGGGCTTTGCTTTTTATGATTGCCTGTGGCGATGATTCAACAAGTGCAAATTATCAGTGGGCGGAGGATACGTCATCTTCGAGTAAAAACGTCTCGTCATCTTCGACGGAAAATGCGTCGTCATCCTCGACTGAGCCTGCCCTGAGTTCCAGCGAAGGATCCAGTAGCAGTTCAATGTATTCTATCAGCTCTTCGAACTTTCAGAATGGCGAATCTTCATCGAGTGTCGCAGCGTCTTCTTCGAGCAAAATTGTCTCGTCTTCATCGAGTGTTGCGGCATCTTCGTCGAGCATCGCGCCGTTCTCAAGTTCCTCATGGATTGCTTCGAGCTCATCGAGCTCTCGCAATGACGTAAATAGCTCGTCGAGTGAGACGCTTTCATCATCGTCTAGCGTCGTGCTATCCTCTTCGAGCGAGATTGCTTCTTCCTCAAGTGAAATCCTTACGGATCCTTCGAAAATTTTTGAAATTCGCAAACCGCAAGCAGGTGTGCTCCCGTGTGAAATTCCTTGGGGTGGCGATGAAGTCCAAAGGGATACGCTCTCTCAACATGATGTCATTTGCGCTTACGACTACAATGGCGAAAAAGGTTTCCTATATGTTCAGTTGACGCCAAATTCCTGCGCTGGGGGAATGTCTATTACTCCAGGGAGTTACAATGTTGACAAAGCGGAGTTCTATATCAATGGAAAATTTGCGGATGTCTCGAATGTTGATTACGAATGGGGTGGAAATCATCATGTAGAAAGATTACAGTTTGTGTATAAGGGAAACGTCTTTCGCTATTCTCAATCGACAATGGGATGGGGCGGTCGCCCTTGCCAAAATATGGATTGTTTGAAGGTCTTTGAATCCGATGGAAAAACTTATATTGAAAATGGATGTAATGAACGAAGTCTCCCAATCGTTTGCAGAAATGTGAATGGAAACGGTGAAATAGTTTCCGATTTTACGGATACGTACAAGGTTTGTGAGGGTGACCCGCGTACATTGGGCTATGATGTTGAATACTAAATAGTATTTTGTTACTGTGGGGACGTGCTTATGAAGTTCTGTGATTTGTTGCTCGGCTGTATTTTGCTGTTCGTTGTCGCTTGCGGTGACGCGTCATCCTCGACTTCAGTCGAGAACCCATCAAGCAGTTCCTCTGAAGACGTCATCCTGAGCTCTAGCGAAGGATTCAGTAGCAGTTCTTCCAGCGATTCCCCGCTCCCAGTCTTCATTCAAAACGATGATCAATACACCGGCTTCTACAAACAAGACGGTTATGAATTGTTCCGCAAATTATCGTATCCATCCAAAACAGAAATGGGTGCGGGCTATTTGGTGAAAATTCTTATTAGCGATTTTGGTACGGACAGCGTTGAAGTTCATTTTATGAACTCGATGAAGTTCTATTATCATTATGATTTTGCTGAAATGGTGCTTGGCGATACGCGTTCGCTTGCTACGTTCAATCAGGAAACGTACTTTAGTGCGGAGAAAAATACTGTCGCTGGAACTCTTGCGTATTATGCATCTGTCGATTCCATGATTGCGTTGACGTTCTTCCCGACGGATTATATAACGCCTGTGCAAGTCGCTGCTGTTTATAAATTAGTTCAAGAACGCTTGCTTTTCCTCAATTCGAGTGGCGCGAAAAATCGCTTGTTCTATATGCCGGCGGGCTCGACGGCGGAAAAGGCTGCTGCCGAATACGCCAATGAATTCAAGGTCGCGGATATTCCGGTTTACACGCATGCGCAATTGTTTGGTGATATTCCGTTCCAAATTATGAATACGGGAACGGCTTATGGCACGCTCCGCAAACTCACTGCTGCAGAACTTGACACGGCGATTGTTTCTTCGCATGATATTTTGATTCTCGAAACGCTCCCTGCTGAAATTCCATTGGTCGCGGCGACGATCAGTAAAGATGCTCAGACTCCGCTTTCGCATGTGAATTTGGCTGCGAAGGCTCGCAAGACTCCGAACATTGCATTTAACGGAAATGAACTCCCTGACAGCTTGCTTGCGCTTTGCGGTAAGTTGGTGAAACTCGAAGTTAAAGCTAATTCTTATACGGTGGGCGAGGCGACTCTTGCAGATGCTCAAACTTTCTGGAATAAGAATGTACGCGATGCGGTTAAGTTGACATACGATTTGTCGGATTCTGGCTTGATTGATTTTGCGAATTTGAAGTTCAGTTCGTCGAAGTCGGTGGGCGTTAAGGCGGCAAACCTTGCGGAACTCCACAAATTGCTTCCTGAAAATTCACCTGATGGATTTGCTGTGCCGTTCTACCATTACAGTAATTTTTTGAATTATGCGCAAGTGACCGAAGAATTGTGTGAACGCTCTTTTAACGACTGCGGAAAAGAAGGCCGCGCGTCAGATGTTTGTACGCAAGTGAAAACGGCGTGCGCTGGCGTCCTTCGGCAGGCTCAGGGCTCTGAATCAGCCGAAACGCCGCAAACCTCGCTCCGTAATTACATTAAAAATATTATCGCTCGCGAAGATTTTGCTGCTGATACGCGCTTGCGCAAAGCGATGCTCGATAACATTCGTTACATGTTCAAGCATATTCCTGTGGATAAGAATTTTGGTGATGCGCTTGATGCGAAAGTCCGTAATCTCTATGGCGAAGCCGGTGTGCGTTTGCGTTCTAGTACGAATTCCGAAGACTTGAGCGACTTTAACGGTGCGGGGCTTTACAAGTCCGTCAAGGCGACTGCGCGCGAAAAGGATTTGCCTTCTGATGAAATTCGCAAGGTGTGGGCTTCTGTTTGGAGTTTCAAAGTATTTGAAGAACGCGCTCTCTGGAATATCGATCACATGTCGGTGCAGATGGCGGTGGCCGTCCATGAAGCTTTCCCGGATGAAGTGGCGAATGGCGTCATCATCACGCAGAACATCGCGGATTACTCGGTGGCGGGAATTTATGCAAATATTCAAGTTGGCGAAACTTCAATCACGAATCCTGAAGGTGGTGAACTCCCGGAAATCATTTCCATCATCGAATCTCCGGCGCCGCAGCGTGGCGTCCAAACTGTGCTGTTGCAACATTCCTCGCTGAGTCCTGATTCACTGATTCTCACCGATGGCGAAATTTACCCGCTCTATCGATTCGTCCAGAAAATTCAAAATCGCTTTGCCTCATTGTACGACAAAAATCCTGATGCACTTGCTCTTGATATTGAATTCAAGGTCATGGGACCAGAGCGCAAGTTAATCTTTAAACAAGTCCGACCGTATGTCTTTTAAAGAATAAGGCTATTCCTGCTTTTGAATCAATTCGCATTTTGAGTCAGCGATGGCCTTGTAAAAACGTTTTCTTTTTGACAGCAAAATGGCTCTCTCTATTAGCACGAAAATGACACATGGAATAATGAGCGGCGGAAAAACTGCGGAACATAGGATTAAGGCGGAGATCGGAATGCATAGAATGATAGATGCTGTTTTGTCGCTAGCAACGTAAAAAAGAAAATTGTAGCAGTAAATAGCACTGAATGTTGAAAGAAAAGCTGCGATCGACACACCAAGCAAGATTGCAAAAGCTGCATCTCCGTAGCCGTTGTCCGCTGGTTCGCAGGCGAATGGAATGAGCAATAGTAATGGAATGAATGAAAATGCGATGGTGGCAATCTTGAATCCCAACGCAGCTTTTTTAGATTGAACCCACAAGTCCTTGTTCTGCGGCTCTTCGAGTTTTTGCCTTTCGTTCTTTGTCAGATGCTGAACATATAAAATATTGAATGTGATTATGAATAAAAACAATAAAATGAATGGACTGAAAAAACAAAAATAAGTCAGAAAGACGATGACAGGAGTATAAATGGCTTAATAAAAATCCATGGGAATTTTTTTTACTGGTTGTTTTGGTTTCTTTTGTTGAATTGCTTTCTTTTAAAATACAAAAGATATGCCATTATAATCAAAATAATTTCGTATGGTGCGACAAGAAGTACCCCGATAAAACCGCCGGCAATAAAAGCCAATAAGAATGCTATGATAAAAATGGGGATGAATGGAATAAACATAATGCCAAAAGCTTTTTCGATGCGGGTGGTGTAGAAAAGATAATTGTAGCTGTTGATGCAACAAAGTGATGAAATGATTATTGCTATAGATAAAAGAATTAGGAATATAAGGAGGTCATCCCCGGTAGAGTGTGTTGGCTTATCGAAGAGAAATGGGAAAAGTAATAGAAAGGGCATGGATACGGATACAATTGTGGCAATCTTGAAGCCTATGGCTGCTTTGACGAATTGAATGGGCAAGCTCGTTTGCTGTTGCTCGAATGCTTGTCTTTCTTTTTTAGTTATTAGCTTTGCAAATACGAATGTAATTATGGGAAGCGTAAAAACGAAAAATAAAGCGATGATTATCATTTCCAATGAGTCTCCTTCTTGTTAAAAATAAATATCTTTTTTCTTGAAAAGTTTAATTTGGAGGTCCTTATGTCCCGTTCCTTGAAATTTGCTCTCGCTGTGTCGGCGGTATTTGCCGCATCTGCATTCTTCACTGCCTGCGAAAAGCAGGAATCGCAAACGAATTCACAAGCTAAAGTACAAATTGCGCCGGTTGCTGAGGTCGCGAAACCCGCAACAAAGTCTGTGGTTGTTTATTTCTCGCAGACGGGTGCCACCAAAAAGTTGGCGCAAATTTTCAAGGAAGCTCGCAATGCTGATGAAGTGGAACTTAAACTTGTAAAGTCGTTTCCTTCGACTTACGACAGCACGATTGCCGAAGTCCGTGCCGAACGCGAAAGCAAACAGTGGCCCGCTCTCGTGAATGCAAAGGTGGAACTTGCCAAGTATGATACGGTGTTCCTCGGATATCCGATTATGTTCGGGACGTTTACGACTCCGATTTACACGTTCCTCGAAGCGAACGATTTGAGTGGCAAGGTCGTGGTGCCGTTCTGCACTTACGGTAGCGGCGGTCGCAAGGCTAGCGCAGTCGAACTCAAAACGCTTGAACCGAATGCAAACGTGACGCTCGCTTATGGAATTTCAAACAAGCGAATTAATGCTGAAGGCGGTATTGAAAAGGCGAAGGAAGAAGTCGCCGCGTTCTTTGGAAATCTCGAAACTGGCAAGACCGAAGAAATGCTTTGCGGAGGCTTCTCGGAACAACGCCCGCTCACTGCAGAAGATTCTGCCGTGTTCACTGCTGCCACCAAGGATTATGCTTACTTGGGCTTGAAACCGCTTAGTGTCTCGACGCAAGTTGTTGCTGGGATGAACTACCTCTTCGTTTGCGAAATGAAGGCTTTCGGTGGCCCCGCAACGCAGACGAATGTCAAGATTTTCAAGCCGCTTCCGGGCCGTGGCGAACCTGAATTAATTGTCGTCGAAAAGTAAACTTGTGATTGTTACCTTGGAACAGTCATTCTCGGAGCGAAGCGCAGGGAATCCATACATTCCAAGTCGAAGAATCTAGAGCAGGCTTTTTTATATGAATTATTTAGCTTCCGTAATCTCTCTCGTCCTTGCTGCCTCAAGCCTCTCCTTCGCAGCTCCAAAAGCAAAAAAGCAGGAACTCAAGGATCCGCGCGATAAGCAAAAATATCGTCTTGTGAAAATTGCCGACCGCACTTGGATGGCGGACAACTTGAACTTCAAAATGTCCGGCAGCACATGCTATCGAGAAGACGATGATAATTGCATGGTCTACGGTCGCCTCTACACTTGGGAAGCGGCCAAGTCCGCTTGCCCTGCCGGGTTCCGCTTGCCGACAAACGAAGACTTCGAAAGCTTGTGGAAAGCCGCTGGCGGTGATTTTAATGCGGGTTATTTAATCAAGGCAAATTACGGATGGTCCGGCGAAACAAACGGAAGCGATACGCTCAAATTCAGCGCCATGCCGGCCGGCAACATGTTCGATGATGGAACTTACGGCAACGAAAGCAAGTTCGCGTTCTTCTGGAGTGCAAGCACCGAAGGTAACGAAGCCTCGGTGTGGTATCTCTCCTCAAAATCCATGGGCTTCAGCTACATGATGAAACCGATAACATTTGGTTTTTCGGTGAGATGCGTGCAGTAAATATAAAAATACGTTTTTTGGCGGAATAGTTGCTTTAATTCTCAATTTACAGCATTAAAAAACTGAATCGAAAATGAATTTATTCGTTTTCGATTTTTTTTTGTTAAAAAAAGTAAAAATAAAAAAAGTGATGAGCAATAATTAAATGTTTTGCAATTAAATAAGAGAGAACTCGAAATTGACATTTTTAGAAAATGATGCTTTCGGGTTTGAAGAAAAAAACAAAAAAGAAAAACCAAGGAGAAAAAATGGATCATTCAGAATATACATCTGTTTATGAGGAGTTGATTGCTTTAGCAAAGCAAAATATATATGATGGAGTGCCTTTGTCTGCCGCTGAAAAATGTATAAGTGATTTCATGGATGGATTTAGAAAACGTAAAATGAATAACAAGTATGTTTGTGCGACTCGTAATGCTTTGGAGGAGCCCCAAATATATCCACCAATTAGGCCTTTTTACGAAGTGAGAGAAGAAATTGAAAGGGATCCTTTGTTTGAAATTTTTAAGAGGATGCCGAAGGGAGGAAATCTTCATATCCATACTTCAGCAACACTCAAGGCTGAGGATTTTATTGATTTGTTGATGAATATGGATGCTAATCTGGATGTTGCTGGCTTTACAATTGTTAGAACGCAGGTGTCTGATGCCACAGATGAAAAAGACCGGAAAACTAAATTGTATACTCTATTTTTTGTTCCTAATGGTAGTTTTGTCGGTGGAGATTATAAAAGACTTTGCGATTTGACTCCTGACGAAAAAGAAGCGTTGTTAAATTATCTTACGATGAGTGATGCTGATAGGATGAATGCGGAAAAATACATTTGGGATGAATTTAACCGCTATTTCAGAAGAGTCGGTAATATTCTCAAGGTTCGTTCAATATACAAAGAGTATTATCTTCGGGCTTTTAAAAAGATGATTGATGATAATATAATGCATGTTGAGCTAAGATTTGGACCGAGTTCGCTTGTTGATTATAATGATAATCCTTGTCAAAAAAAGTGTGATGGAGCTGTTGGTAAATTTAAAGATGAACAGGTAGAATCCGTTTATTTAATTGGTGCTGCTTATGAAGAGGCGAAAAAATACGCGGATCAAAACGGTAAAACTTTTACGCTTCGTCTTATAATGTCGGCTAGTCGTACTAAAGACGGATCAGATATTAAGGCCAGCATCAGGGAAGATTTAGATTGGATTCACAGACATTGGGATGATTTTAAAGACGGCGATCAACGGCTTATTGTCGGGTATGATTTAGTTAGTGAAGAAGATCGAGGTTATGATACCAATGAAATTGCGGAAGCTTTGTTTAATGGGGATGACGAAACCTTGACTGATATACCTTTTTATTTCCATGATGGAGAAAGCTGCTGGGCGGATGATACGAATTTGATTTCTGCTGTAGCCTTGAAGTCTCGTCGAGTTGGTCATGGCATAAATCTTTATCATTTCCCTAAAGTAATGGAAGAAGCTTTGGCTAATAAAATGGCTATAGAGGTCTGTCCGATTAGTAATCAATTGCTGAGGTATACTCAGGATCTTCGTACGCATCCTATTGCGGAGTATATGAAGAGAAACTTCAAGTGTGTAATCTGTAACGACGATCCTCAAATTTTCAATTATAATGGTTTAGCATATGATTTCTGGGAAATTTATTATTCGCAACTTATTGGATTGGGTGGTATAAAAAGGCTTGTGTTTAATTCGATTGAATGTTCTGCTTTAAGTAACGAATTAAAACAAGAAAGTCTTGGAAAGCTGATGCGGCAATGGGACGATTTTATTGCAAGTCTTTTTGCAAAGATCGATAAAAAGCCTGTTTAATCGTAAAATAAATCCCGAAAGTGTAATAGAACTTTCGGGAATTTTTTTTTCGTATCTTGAGGTAGTAAGTGCTGTGAGGAATCTTCCTGATTATGAACAAACTAGAAAGCTTGATATATCTTGAATATCGCGAGGATCTTGCCGATTATTGCAGGAATTCCCGGGCACAAGAAGCAGAGGATGACACGCGTCACGCGGTTCTTCCACCAGCGCCTGACCTGCCAGATATCGTCCGTCAGCGTTTCCATTTCAGACACGCGTGGCGGTCTCACATAGACTTGCGTAAGTGCTGTGAAAAATCCAACCCCGATAAGCGGTGTAAGTCCGGTAAACGGAGCCATGACCAGCGCCACAAGTATGGTCAACGGATGGCCGCCTGCGATGATTGCGCCGAGCATTGCGCCACCGCCGGTCAGCATTGCCCACTGGAGGCTCAACTGCCCGGCCTTCTCGATACCGGCAACGTAACCGACAAATGCGATACTTGCGATAATCAGGAACGTAATCGTCCAGCCGAGAATTTTCCAGAGCGAAGTTCCCTTCGGAATGACGGAAATGGATTCCTCGCTTGGCAGTTCCTTGTCTTCTTCGATGATGCTTGCAATGCCGCGCAAATGGCCTGCGCCGATTACAGCGACGACCTTGTCCCCTTGTGCGTTCTTGATTTTGCTCGCGAGGAACTGGTCGCGTTCGTCGATGAGCACTTGCTTTACTTCGGGGAATGTCTTTCCGAACTCCTGCATCATGGAATTGAGCGCATCTTTTTCCTTGATCTTCTGGAGTTCTTCTTCGCTGATTTCAGTCTTGTCGAAAATGCTTGCAAAGAGTCCGCCGAGCAAACTGAACTTGCGGTACCACGGAGTGCATGCCCAGGTGCGCTTGAGCGTAATCTTGATATCGCGGTCCGCGAGAACAATCGGAATATTTTTCTCGTTGGCAACGTCGACCGCTTCCTTAAGTTCGGAGCCGGGTTTTACGCCGGTCTGTGCGCCCATGCGTTTTTGGTACGAGCCGAGCACCAAGTTTGCAATGAGGGTTGCGAGCTGCTTTTTCTTGATGACATCTCTCAGGTCTGTGTTTTTCCAACGATTCGGGTCCTGGATGGACTTGAGACGCCCTTCGTCGAGCTCCACGCAGACGGTGTCCGGGGATTCGTTTTCGATGGTCTCGTGAACAAGATCTTTGGATATTTGCGAAATATGGGCTGTTCCGACGAGGACAATTTCTCTGTTGTCCTTGGTGTGGATACGGTAAACGTCGGATTTTTGACCCGTTACGGGTTCCTTAACTTCTTCAGGCTGGGAATAGACATCGTTCATACGGTAGGGGTAATGTAGAAAAAGAAATGTGTTTTTTGGTCAAATAGGTAAAAATGGACTCGTTTTAAGGAAAAAACGGAATATGGTATATTATGTATATGAAAAAAAGTGTATATTTTGGCAGGATTTTTTTTCGGAGGAGTACCCCATGAAAAAATTATTTGTTCTTTTGTCTGCAATGAGTTTGTTGTTCCTGGGCTGCGCTGGCACGCCGCAGGATAACGGTGAAGCATTGGATAATGCTCTCGTCACCTTCACATCTAATGTCCAGAGCTCCCGTTGGCAAGAAGCTCTTTCCAATGTGACTCCAGATGAAGCTCGCCAGATTGGTACTTCGGACGGCTATGAATTCTTGCCGGAATACCAGACTGCTGCAAGCCGTCTTCCGCTTTCTACACTTCGCAAGGCCGGCCTCTCGGTCGATAGCGATGGTCGCCTCGTCGGTATCAAGGCCGTCATGGACGAAACCAACGAACGTTACAAGGTTTCCGAAGACCAGGCTAAGGTCGGCACGAACCTGAAGCAGATGGAAGATGACCGCATCAAGCGTCGCATCGAAGAAGGCCAGAAGATCCTTCAGGAAGAAGAAGCTACTGCCCATCAGGAACAGCAGGTCGAAGTCCTCACGAACCGCCTTACGGACGACGAAAAGCGTAAGTACGGCAGCACCGGTGAACTCCTCGCTCCGGAATCGACTCGTGACGATGGTACGTTCGAAGAAACCTACAACGGTTCCTACAAGTAATCGAATCGCGTTAGATTGAATTTTGTAGATTGTCCCTCGATATGATCGAGGGATTTTTTGTTTAGGAGTAATCCATGAAAAGACTCTATGCTCTTCCGGTTTTGCTGATTGCCTTTGCCTTGGTGGCTTGCGGGAACGATTGGAGTGTTGGCCCTAATGATGGAGGTGCCTCGATCAACAGAAGTTACCGTTACTATTACGGTGTTGATTGCCGTTACGATTCTTTTGGCTCTTACGACTGCTCGGATTATTACTCTTTGTCGCCCTCTGTGGGCGCGCGTTTAAGTGTAACCCGCGATGGCTATGTGACGCTTTGTGTCGATGACAATTGCTCTTATTACGATCCGGGTGAGTACGATGTGGGCTATGATCACGGGGATCGCTATTATGATTTTGTTGGTGACGATGTCAGGATGACTATCTATGAAGACGGCTCCGAAATGGTCTATATTGATAGTTACGAAGGCATGGCCTACTATTATTACCACGATTACGATTATTACTATTGATATGTGGGGGCAATTTTTCTATCTTATGCCCCACTCATGAGTAATTCTGAACAATTCGTTATTGCCCTCGATGGGGGCTCGGGTACCGGAAAGAGTACCACCGCCAAGCTTGTGGCGAAAAAACTCGGCATCACATACCTTGATACTGGCGCCATGTATCGCGCCGTGACGCTTGCTGCCCTCGAAAAGGGACTCCCGGCCGAAGAAGGTGCTGCCATGGACGAATTGCTCGCCAACCTCACGCTCGGGTTCGATTCCGAGAACCACGTGCTCATCAACGGTGTTTCCCGCGAAAGCGAAATCCGTGGCATGAAGGTTTCCAGCAACGTGAGCATCTACTGCGCCCTTCCGTCTGTTCGCGCCGCAATGACCAAGCAGCAGCGCGAAATCGGCAAGAAGCAAAGCTGCATTTTGGATGGTCGCGATATCGGAACGGTCGTGTTCCCCGATGCAAAGTACAAGTTTTTCATGGTGACGGACGTGAAGGTCCGCGCCGAACGCCGCT
>CAMUYW010000016.1 GCA_947165045.1 uncultured Fibrobacter sp.
GCCTGGTTGTAGATTTTTATAACCTTCCCGACGATATGGAAGTCATCATGGACTTAAACATCGCCGACGAAGATTTGAACATCGTAAACGAATAACCTATTCATTCACCGGCTGTTCCGGCAGCCAAAGTATGGGATACACGCATGAAAGAAAGATTGCGCGGAGTGAATTTGGGCGGATGGTTCAGTCAGGTTGACTGCATCGAAGAAAAGGACCCTGTCGGTTTTCCGGGAGTGGTCGGACACATCAAAACGTTCCTCGGAACAAGCGATTTCAAGCGCATCCACGATGCGGGGTTCAACCACGTTCGCTTGCCGGTGGATTATTTTAATTTATTCAAAGGAGACAATCTCAAGCCGGACGAAGAAATCTTTGCATTGCTCGACAAAGCTCTCAAGGACATTCAGGATGCCGACCTTGATGTGATTCTCGACTTGCACAAGTGCCCGGGCCACGATTTCCACCTCGCGAGCAATCACGAACAAGCTTTCTTTGCCGATGCGAATGCCCGCAAGGACACGCGCAAAATTTGGGCTTTCATGGCAGAACGCTATAGCTCTATGCCGCGCGTGATGATGGAACTTTTGAACGAACCGGCTGCAAGCGATTCCAAGGTTTGGGACAAAGTCAAAGACGAAATCTTTTGGGAAATCCGCAAGCACGCCCCGAAGAATACAATCGTCGTAGGCGCCAACAAATGGAACAGCGCAAGAGAATTTGAATTCTTGACACCGCTCGATGATGACAACGCCATCTACAGTTTCCACACTTACACTCCGGTGACATTTACGCACCAAGGCGCCGCATGGATTGACGATCCGTTCTTCAAGATTGAACGCCCGTGGCCAGGCGATTACGCTGCACCGGAATCAGATGACGGAAGAACGCGACTCAACGTGGAATACGGCAAATGGGACAAGGCTCAATTGCAAGCCAGCATCCAGAACGCGCTCGATTTCCGCGCCAAGTACGACTTGCCTGTAAGCTGCAACGAATTCGGCGTTTACGTACAAGTTCCTCGCAAGTATCAATTGGCATGGATGCGAGACTTCCTCGACATTCTCCGCGATGCCGACGTAGGTTACAGCTATTGGAATTACAAGAATTTGGACTTCGGCCTTGTATCGAAAGGCGAATCGCTCCACAACAATTTGGAACAGTACAACAACCCGGAACGCCTCGATAGCGAACTCATGAACATGATCGCGAAAGGGTAGCGGCTAAGCAGCAGTCGGCAGAACTCAGAACTTAGACAAAAGCGCCTCGGATTAAATCCGAGGCTTTCTTTTACATCTCAATCAAGATTCCGGCTTGCAGATACCAGTAGCCTTCGCCGGAGTGATTCAAGAACTGATAGCCTGTCGAAAAGATGATGGACGAGTTGTCGCCATTCTTGATATCGAGTCCGCCACCGGCGCGCCAGAACATTTGATCGTCCTTGCCGAACAGGTAACCAAAATCGCCCGTAGCAATCGGCAATATGGTTCGCCCTATCGGGAGGCGAACCCAAAGGCTTCCGGATAACGGCATAAAGCCGACATTGTCGAGTTCTTGGTAGCCAATACCAACACCGGCAAAAACCATCTGGTCAATCGGATACCACAGATGGCCATAAAAGCTCATGTTGAAATCGCCCATGCTGCTCACGCGATTGCAGAAACCGCCCTGTGCATCAAGAGTCAAAGCATTCGCCGGAAGTGCAGCAAACGCTAACGCGAGTAACAAACTTTTCAACCACTTTTTCAACTTCATAATTTTCAATATATAAATTCTATTCAAAAATAGAGATTCCCGCCTCTTTCGTCTAAAACTACTCGTCGCTGCGGGCTTCGCGGGCCCAGCCGCCACTGCGTTCGCGCTTAAACGCAAGGAAGAACCCCTTGAGCATCGCAAGGTTCATCAGCAAGAAATAATAAGCGCTCGGCAAGAGTTTCGTCACAGCCACAAGCAGCGCAAGCGTCATGCATCCAAAAGAAACTTGATAGAAAAGTCCCTTGCCCAAGAGCAAAGCGTTCGCCACATACAAAAGAATCAAGATATGCGGAGAGAACCAGCGCACAATCTTATGCGAGAAGAACAAGTACGCCAACAGCGGTCGGAACGGATTCAACAACGGCAAGTAAGAAAGCAAGTAGTTAAAGTTTGCACGGCCAATGCGCACTTTACGCCTGTATTCGCCGCTCGATTCTTTCGAGGTTTGTTCCGTACCAATGGCGCTCGCCACAAACGTGCAATAAAAACCTTTCTGCAAAATTTTCGTCGTCACAAAGAAGTCGTCCATAACGCTCTTCTTTATCGGGAGTTCCGTATAAAGTTCTCTGCGGATCGCATAAAGAGCTCCGTTGCCGCCAATCAAGCGGTCCAGCACGCCTTCGAACTTTTTGATTTCACTTTCCAAATCCCAGTAAGAACTTTCGCCTTTACCAAGCATGCTTCCGCTCTTGTCCGACAAGATCAAGTGTCCGCATGCGCAACCGATCTTTTTGTCCTTAAACGGGTCCACCAACTTACGAACAACATTCGGGAAGAACATTGTATTTGCATCGCAGAACAGCAAGATATCGTTCTTTGCAATTTTCTGCAAACGGTTCAGCATGGCAGCCTTGCCCGCATTCTTCGGAGCCTTCACCAAGGTAATTCCCTGATTGGCATAACGCGCTACAATTTCAGCAGTCTTATCAGCTGAGCCATCATCACCAATCAGAACCTCTAACTTTTCCTTGGGATAATCAATCTCAAGAATGTTCTGAATTTTGCGTTCAATCACAGCTTCTTCGTTGTATGCAGAAATCAAAATCGACACTGTCGGGAGTTCAGTGTTGCCATCCATCGACTTCTTTTTGCGCTTGAAAATTTCACTCACAAACGGAAGCGTCATCGGGAACAGCAAATAGCAATGCACGATCAGGAACAACAAAATCCAAAAGGCAACTTGCACATAAAAGAGGATGTTTTCACTCATTTAGAAATCCACTCCTTCTCTTTTTCAAGAATCTGGGAAAGCAAATACTTCATTTCTTCTGCCGTAAAGGAATCCTTAACGGTCATAATAGAAAGCCCTTTCGGAGCAATCAAGACAAACGCGGGGAGCACGCTCAATTCCCATACATCGAAATAGCAACGCTGTACTGTCTTGCGTTTCCCATCGCAAGTAATCGTATCTTGCGAATCCACATCAAGTTTAGTCGAAATAAAGCGTGTGTTCAAAAGCGAAGCGACCGTCGGATCAGTATAGGTATTTGCATCCATGATGCGGCAAGGGATACACCAGTCCGCATAAAGATCAACGAAAACAAGCTTATTCGTTTTTTTCGCCGTTTCCAATGCTTCAGTATAATCTATCCAATGCACAAGATTAGGCTTTGCCGGAGGAGCAGCAAAGAGAGTCATCGCAAGACAAAGTATCGCAAAGATCCACAAACTTGCTTTCATCATTTTTTTCCCTTCTTTTGCACGGGTACAACTTTAGGGATTCCTAACAGAGAATCTATTCTATCCGAAACGGCCACCTGGAATACCATCCAAAGCTTCTCGTTGTCAAGAACTTTGTCGCACGCCTTGATAAAACTTTCGCGAGTATAGTCGTACTTTTTCAAGACATCGCGACGGACAAGACGTCCCATGGGAGAATCGCCGCCATATAGCTGTTCGGCAACGCGCAATTCAACAAACGCAGCCACAAGGCGTTGATCCGCCTTCGGAGCAGAATCAAAGCACGCACATAGCATCAAAGCAAGCACGCCGAAAAACACGAAACGAAGTCTAGCATTCCAGACTCCGATTCTAGCATTTTTCGATTGTGACTTAAACATCGCCAAACCAACTTATTCAAAGCGTAACTTTGAAATTGTTATTCCCTATTTTCTAAAGCGTTTTCGAAAAGACCGTCAACGTAGTCGCGCTTGTTGAATTCCACAAGCTGATCGATGCGTTCTCCCATGCCTACCCAACGGATCGGAATTTGTAGAGAACTTGCAATCGAAAGCACAGAGCCACCACGTGCGGTTCCATCGAGCTTTGTCACAACAAGACCGGTCAAAGGGAAGCTCTGGTTGAAAATCTTCGTCTGGTTGATCGTATTTTGTCCAGTGTTACCGTCAATCACGAGCCACATATCATGCGGCATCGCCGGATCCACTTTCTTGATGACGCGAACGATCTTCTTGAGTTCTTCCATCAAGTAATCTTTATTGTGCAAGCGACCAGCAGTATCGATCAACACGACATCACAACCGCGAGCAACCGCAGCACTGCAAGCGTCAAACGCCACAGCCGCAGGGTCGGAACCTTCCTGATGCTTGACAAATTCAGCACCGGAACGTTCTGCCCACGTTTCAAGCTGGTCAATTGCAGCCGCACGGAACGTATCGCAAGCGGCAATCATTACCTTCTTGCCCTCGTCCTTGAGGCGAGCAGCGAGTTTTCCGATTGTTGTCGTCTTGCCGGCACCGTTCACACCGATTACGAGCACCACATGCGGCTTGCCCTTGAGTTCAAACGGCGGCGGGTCCTTGAGCAAACGTTCCGCTTCATTGCGCATGATATCGAGCACTTGTTCGGTCGTAAGAGACTTGCCGAGTGCATTTTCGCGAAGCGCATCTGTCAAAAGGAACGCCGCTTCAACACCAACATCAGCCTTGATGAGATGCTCTTCGAGTTCTTCGAGCGTCTCGTCCGTAATTTTACCAGCACCGACAATACCCTTCAATTCGCCCATCAAGGCGTCGCGGGTCTTTGCCAAACCATTCTTGATTGCAGAAAATAAACCCATCAGATAATACTCTCGACTTTATCCACGAGACCGTAATTCTTAGCCTCTTCGGCAGACATGAAGTTGTCGCGTTCTGTATCGCGGTCGATCTGTTCAATTGTATGGCCAGAAGTTTCGGCAAGAATCTTGCCCGTAATGCCACGGATGCGGAGCATTTCTTCGGCCTGAATCTGAATATCGCTTGCAGGCGCCACAATTTCACCATGAATGAGCGGCTGGTGAATCATGATGCGAGCATTCGGCCATGCACAGCGCTTGCCCTTTGCACCGGCAGTGAGGAGCACAGCACCCATCGAAGCAGCCTGTCCACAGCAAACCGTCACGACATCGCTCTGGATAGCGTTCATGCAGTCGTAAATGGCAAGACCACTAGAAATCACGCCACCCGGGCTATTGATGAAGAAAATAATGTCATCATGGTTTAAAGAATCTAAATACAAAAGTTGCTTGACAATACGTTCGGCACTTTCGTCATCGACACCACCCCACAAAAAAATTCTGCGCTTGGAAGCAAGATATTCTTCAGCCTTCTTGAGCATGTCCGGGGTCTGTTTTTCTTTATTCTCGTTGCAATCAGCCATAAATATTCCTTTTGTTCAAGTACAATTTAGAAAAGTATTAGGTGGTAGGTTTTAGGTTTTAGGAGTTAGGGGTAAGGTTATTGCTATATTGGGCACGCTTCGCGTGCATTTAGCTCAGCTCGGTCATGACAATCGAACTCCGTTCGCTTGTCGCGACTCTCGCTTTATGCTAAATTTGTCGCATGCCATCAGATTCACCGAAATACCTCGTCGGGCTTGTTGACCCAGAGACGCTCACTGCAGCCGAAAGCGAAGAATTCCACCCATCACGCGTTGACTACGAAAGCTGCGACATCCTAGAAATCCGCTATGATTTTTTTGACGAATCCGAATGGCAGGGACTTTCCGCACGCATCCGCAAAATCGCTCCAAAAGCGATACAATTGGGCACTATCCGACTTAAGCGCGATGGAGGAACGTTCCCTAATGCACGCGCCATTGAACGCCCCGCCTTGTGGAAGAAAATTCTCGCTGCCGCAGACATTCCCGAATGGCTGGACCTCGAACGCGATTGCCTCCACGACTACAGCGAACTCCGCGAAATCACAGGCACAAAAGGCGTAAAAATCCTCATTTCCGAGCACAATTTCACTCGCATCCCGAGCGACCTTGAACTCAAGAACTACCTCACAGACGTCAAACGAGTCAAGGCAGACGGCATCAAAATTGCAGCCATGAGCAACTCCGAAGACGACTGCACCAGGCTTTACAAGTTCGCCAAAAAGGCAAAGGGGTTCAAGCTGATTGCCGCATTCGGCATGGGCGAGACCGGAAAGATCAGCAGAATTTGGTCATTGAAAGAGGGCGCAAACATCACTTACGGCTCTATCGGGAAGGCAGCTGCCCCAGGTCAAATCGACGTTGCACTCATGAGAAAGGCTATCGACAGGCTCGAAACGACTACTTCTCAGATAGAATTATCTTCTTTTTTAAACATATTTTAAATATACCCCTCTCCAAATTGCATTTTATTTTCTAAAATAGTTGGTTGATTGGTTCATTAAAAGGAAAAAATTACACCATGCGTCTATCTGAAAGATTTGTAGATAATTGCATCTTGATAAATTCTTCCAGTGAAACAAAGGAAGCCATTCTTAACGAATTGGTTGACACTCTCTGCAGCGCATACAAACTTGATCATCGTGACGAAATCTTCGAAGCCATCTGGAACCGCGAACAAAGCCGTTCCACCGGCATCGGTTGCGGACTCGCCGTCCCGCACGCCAAGATTGACTATGTAGACCGCATGTGCATGGTCGCCGCCACCATCGAAAAGGGCTTGGACTTCCAGTCTTTCGACGGCGAACCGGTATACCTGCTCATCCTCATCGTGAGCCCGGGTAACACCGTTGGCCCGCACCTCAAGGCACTTTCTTCCGTGAGCCGCCTCCTCGCTGACGGGAACGTACGCAAGGACCTCATTGCCTCGAAGACTCCGGCAGAGTTTTTGACAATCCTCCGCGCCGCTGAAGACAAGTACTTGTAGTTTCGTCCCTTGACAAAAGGCTAACTATTTAATATATTTGCTCTCACTTCGGACGGTTAGCTCAGTTGGTTTAGAGCGCTGCTTTCACACGGCAGAGGTCACTGGTTCAAATCCAGTACCGTCCATTCGAAAAGGCTTCCGCAAGGAAGCCTTTTTGTGTTTGTACAAATTTGCTATCTTAAAAATCACGCAACCAAAATATATAGCTGGGGCATCTAAAAGGTATGAATTACAGAAAAGCAATCGTTCTCGGTATTTTTGCGTCAGCATCACTTGTTTTCGCTGATGGTCCTTGGACCTTAAACGCATGCCTCAAGCAAGCTAAAGAAAAAAGCTTAAAACTCGAATCCGCAAAGATCCGCGAACAAAAAGCAGATGTCAGCCTCGAACAGGCTAAAGTCGGGAACTATCCCACGCTTTCAGCAAGCATCGGAAACACCCTTTACGATTCCCCGTTCAGAGATGGCCCGCAAGACCATTACCGCTTAAGCGCAGGCATTAGCGCCTCTTACACATTGTGGGATGGCGGTTCTACGCGCCTTTCTATACAAGCGAACCAAATCAACAAAGAAGCAACTCGACTTTCGACAAAAGAAACCGAACGCACGGTGCAAGAAAGCGTCTTGAACGCCTACATGAACTTGCTCGCCGCTATCGAGAAATTACACACCGCAGATGCCTCCGTCGAACTAGCCAAGGCCGAATTCGAACACTACAACACGTTGTTCGAAGCAGGCTCCATCACCAAGAAAGATTTAACGCAGTCTCAAGCAAACGTCTTGCAGAAAGAAGCTGCACAGCTCGCAGCGCAGTTGAGCGTCAACACTTCGAAGACGACTCTTCGTCAGCTCCTTGAGCTCCCCGAAAGCGAATCGTTCGAAGTCGCCGCACCGGAATCTGAAATCCAGTCGCCGGATGCACTCACGCCGATTCCGTCACTCAATGACCTTCAAAAGACCGCAACGGACAACGATCCAGGGCTTAAATCTGACAGTCTTTCAATCAAAGTCGCACAAAAAAATACCGAAATTGCAGGCAAGGGCAAATCCATCAAGGTCTCGCTCGGCGCAAGCGCAAGCACAGGGCTCCAAGCATGGGAATCCCGCAAGTACGGCACGCAAATCAAGAATGGCTATTCGCATAGCGTTTCGTTGAACATCAATATTCCGATTATTGATGGCGGCGCCACCGAAAACAAGGTCTTGCAAGCTCAGCTCAGCGAAACCGAAAGCCAGGTCGCATTGAAAGAACAAGCCAAGTCGCTCGAAAACACAATCGAAAAGCTTTACTTGAACGCTCTCAGCGCCGACATGCAGTGGAAAGCCGCAATACTCCAGGTCGAAGCGGAGAACGAAGCATTGCTCGTCGCCGAAGAACAACGTAACGTGGGTTCGCTGACTTACACGGATTACCTCACGCAGAAGAACCGCCTCGAAAGCGCACAGTCTACGCTCACGAACGCGAAATACACGAGCCTCCTCGCCCGCAATCTTTTGGACCTGTACCAAGGAAAGTTGGATTAAACATTAGTCATTCTCCGTAGGAGAATCTTTTATTTCGTGACTTTATGGATCCTCGCCTTCGCGAGGATGACGAATGCAAACAGGAATGTCACTGGAGCCTTCGCGCTGCTCATGACGAATGCTCCACTTCATTCAGAACATCGCGAAGCTCAAAGCACCATAAGGTGCGACCTCAAAGTGCGTTAGCACGGGGTGACATCGCAAGCATCACAGCCAACGGCTTGCATCCTACTACCTACTGTTTACTGCCTACTGTCTACTGCGGCGCAGCCGCTTACACTAGCTTTTCGGCTTCGCCGTCGGCGTACTTTCCATACAAAATCGCAACAATGTCCTTCTTGGGAACTTTTTGACCTGTTTCCTTGAGGCTCACGCGAAGGCGGTCAAGCATCGCCTTATCAATTTCTTTCCAGTACTGATTGGTTTCCGTCATCGTCCAGAGCTTGTCATCGCCACCGCTGATAGTCACGAGTTTTGCCTTGAAGAACGTTCCCAACGCACGATTGATAATGCTACTCGTCGTGCCAGCAATGTTCTTTGAAACGATTTCTTGCACCAAATCTTGCTTGTTCATCGGCACGAACGATGTAATGTCGCAGGCTTCCGCATAAATTTTCTTGAGCATATTGCGCGGGAACATGTCCCAGCCTTTACGCTTGAGCGCCTTCGCCAAAATCATCTGCGAATCTTCTTCGACAGCAACTTTCTGCTCGGCAAGCGCGACCGTGTAAGAACCTCCACCGACATCCGTCATTTGCACAAAGTCCGCAGACTTCACAAAATCCTTGAACGTCTTGAACCCGAGGCGTTTTTCATTAAACGCGTTATCCATTCCGAGCATCTTGGGCTTAATCGCGGCAAGCGCAATCGGGCCATCCTCTTTTTGCAAAACGCTCCGGAGCATTTCCATCGAATCAATTTTTTCTGAGACGAGCTGGTTCGCGCGTTCCTTAGCCGCAGCCGTTTCATCGCCGGAATCTTCATCAGCCACCGTAGCATCATCAGTATAAATGTAGCGGGAGCACGAATTCTTGACGCATTCGCTCAGCGGAGACTTGGGCCCCACGCCAATCACTTCCTTCCCCTGTTCGCGCAACTTGCGAAACAACGGCGAAAAATCGGAATCGCCAGTAGCAAGGACAATCCACTGCACTTGAGAATCGAGCGCCACTTCCATGGTATCGACCGTCATCTTGATATCCGTCGAATTTTTGCCACTTACCGGATGGAACGTGTGCACCAGTTCAAAACCGTTCTCGTTGAGCGTCGACTGCATGGGAATTAACTGCGGCGACGACCATTTGCCATACGCCTTACGCACAACAATTTGCCCCAGCGGCAAAAGTTCGTCCATGAGCGACTGAACGCCATCATGCTTGATCCAATTGGTAAGGTTTTCTGCGTCGATAAAAATTGCAATGTGGTTCATGGTGGTATATATAGAATTTAGAGCTAAGATTTTAGAACTTAGAACTTTGAAGTCATCCTCCGAAGGAGACAACCTTACAAGGCGAGTGTTGCAGCCATGCTTGCATGGCTATAACTGAGCCGCTAAGGTTGGGGCGTAGCCCCATCCATAATTCTTGTATAACATTGTATGGATGGGGCAATGCCGCCCCAAACTTACAAAAATCTGTTTTACCTGTACGTCCTTGACAAAATGTCCATAACAATATATTTACATTAGAGAATATTCCCTATTCAGAGAATAGATTATAGATGGTTTAGGTGGAGCCCAAAGAAACAACTTTTGGACTATAAAAGGAGTGTAGAATGAAAGCAAAACGACTTTCGCTAGTATCCGCTGCATGTGTTGCAGCACTGTGTTCCTCATCATTTGCTTATACGATTAGCGGCAAAGTGTCCGATGATCAAGGCAAGGCCCTCAAGGACGTCAATGTCAGCTTGCTCAAAGAAGGCAAGATTACCAAAACCAACGACAAGGGCGAATTCACCATTCACGAAGAAGAAGTGGGTATCCATCAGGCTTATAAAGGCGCTGTCGGATACGTCAACATCAATAACGGGATTCTTTCTTACTCCCAGAGCAGCACTTCTCCGGTTCAGGTAAAGATTTACAACTCCCTCGGCAACCAAGTTTTCGAAAAGAAACTGCAGGGTTCCGGCACATACGACTTGAGCAAGGGACTCAGCGCTAAGGGCACCTACTTTGCACAGGTCTCCGTCGGCAGCGCAAAGCAAACCATCAAGTTCACGACTGACGGCAACTACAGCAGCTCTACAGGTTCTCAAGCTAGCGCTCTCATGAAAGACGCCCAGCAGGGTGAAGCTATTCAGTTTGTCGCTACAGACTATGACACGCTCACCATCAAGCTCGGAACGCTTGACACGACTCTCGACGTGAAGCTCACGAAGACCGCCCCGGCTGAAGAAACCTTCAAGTTCGGTTACGCTCTCGGTAACGAACCGCGCAAGAGTAAGGGCTGCGGCAAGGCTTCTAGCTTGAAGTCCAACAGAAAGGTCGAAAATGGCGAACAATTCTCCATTAACGTCGGCGGCAAGAATCGTACATTCTTCATTACTTTGCCGAAGAACTACGACAACACCAAGCCGCACAAGCTTCTCATTGCAAACCACTGCATGGGCTCCAAGGCAGAAGACTTCGTGCACCACACTCCGGACTACGACCATCCGACTCCGTATTACGGCCAGCAGAACCTGGACAAGAACGGCGACTACATCTTCGTAGCACCTCAGGGTAATGATAACGGAACTTGGAACGGAAAAGAAGACCACCAGTTCGTCGACGAAATGATCACCACGATGTTCGACAACTACTGCGTTGACACAACTCGTGTGTTTGCCACGGGCTTCAGCTTCGGCGCTATGTTCACGAACTCCCTCGCACAGGACATGCAAGAAAGACTCCGCGCTGTAGCAGTCTATGCAACCGCAGACTATAACATTTGGCTCCCGTCTGCAGGATCTGGCCGTTACGACGCCAAGGACTTGCCGATTGCATGGATGGCTGTCCACGGCAGAAACGACGGTGTTTGCAACTACGATCGCGCCAAGAACAGCGCCCTCCCGAGAATCCTCAAGAGAAACGGCAAGGCTGACGCTAACGGCAACTTCACCGACGCCAGTGCCGAAAAGCCGAAGGAAAACTCCGGCAACACCGGACACGTCTGCTACGACTTCACGACTGTTGACCCGCGCTTCCCGGTCAAGTTCTGCAGCTGGCCGGGTGGACACCAGTGGACCGCTCACGACAACGGCAGCATGAACGTTGGTGCCGGCTGGCAGGAAACTTGGGTGCCTGAAGAAGTGCACAAGTTCTTCGAACAGTTCTAGTCGATTTTCATAATCAGCTCTCTACCAAAAACGACTTCCATCCTCCGGAAGTCGTTTTTATATTCCATATTACCTAATAACAGTAAAATTCTTTTTATAGACAATTCGTCAACAAGCAAAACGCTTGGCCGCGTAACTTTATGCATATCTGTATTTAGATTAGTTTATAGCAAGGTGTGTATATTAGGAGTCTTGGTTAAAAGGAGTAAACATGAGTATCAAATCACCCAAAATTTTCACGACAGCATGTCTTTTGGCATTCTGCGGAGCTGCATCGGCATACACCATAACAGGTACCGTTTCCGATAACGACGGGAAAGCCATCAAAGGCGCCTCGGTAAACCTTATCAAAGAAGACAAATCCGCAACGACCGACGACAAGGGTAAATTCACCATCCATGAAGAAGAAGTGGGAATTAAACCCGCCTTCAAAAACGCCGTCGGGTACATCAGCGTTAATAACGGCATTCTCTCTTATTCGCAGAGCAGCACATCTCCCGTGCAGGTGAAGATTTACAACTCCCTCGGCAACCAAGTTTTCAGCAAAACACTGCAAGGTGCCGGCTCATACGATTTGAGCAAGGGACTCACCGCCCAAGGCACATACTTAGCACAAGTGACGGTCGGTAGCGCCAAACAAAATTTCAAGTTTACAACTAAAGGCAACTTCAGCAGCGCAATAGGCTCTCAAGCTAGCGCCCTCATGAAGGATGCTCAAGCTGGTGAAAAAATCACCTTTGCAGCCGAAGGTTTTGACACGCTCACCGTGCCGCTCGGGACACTCGACACGACGCTTGACGTAAAGCTCACTAAGAGCGAACCGACATTCAAATTCGGCTACGCCATAGGCAACAAGCCGACTCCAAGTAAAGGCTGCGGTTCCGCTTCCAAGTTGCAAAAGGTCAAGAGCGTCGAAAACGGCGACCAGTTCCAGATCAGGGTCGGCAGCGACACACGCAAATACTTCATCACGCTGCCCAAGAACTACGACAACACCAAGCCACACAAGGTGCTCTTTGCACTGCACTGCTATGGCAGTAGTGGCGAAGACTTCGTGCACCACACTCCGGACTATGACCATCCGACTCCGTACTACGGCCAGCAGGTACTCGACAAGAACGGCGACTACATCTTTGTCTCGCTGGATGCAATCGGAGGCCTGTGGAACAAGGGCCAGGCCGACCACGACTTCTTTGCTCAGACGCTTACAACCTTGAACGAAAACTACTGCATCGATACTAGCCGCGTGTTCATTAATGGCTTTAGCTATGGGGCCATGTTCAGCTACTCGCTCATGCAAGACATGCAGAGCCGCGTCCGCGCAGCCGCCACCTATGCAGTCGCCGATTACAACATCTGGCTCCCTGAAGGCAACAACATGAAGAACTTGCCGATTGCCTGGATGAACGTTCACGGCGTAAATGATGGCCGTTGCGATTACAGCCGCGCCAAGAACAGCGCCCTCCCGAGAATCCTCAAACGTAACGGCAAGGCCGACGCTGATGGCAACTTCACTGACGCAAGTTCCGAAAAGCCAGAAGAAGTTAAGGGCAACACCGGACACGTCTGCTATGACTTCAAGAATGTGGACGAACGCTTCCCTGTTAAATGGTGCAGCTGGCCAGGAGACCACCAGTGGACCGCACATGACACCGGTAACATGGGGGTCGGCTGGAACTGGGAAAGCACTTGGGTGCCGGAGGCTGTCCACGCCTTCTTCGAACAATTCTAAAAAACTTATATAACCGT
Organism: uncultured Fibrobacter sp.; assembly: GCA_947165045.1. Taxonomy (GTDB): domain Bacteria; phylum Fibrobacterota; class Fibrobacteria; order Fibrobacterales; family Fibrobacteraceae; genus Fibrobacter. Next base: position 13,426 of record CAMUYW010000016.1, read on the forward strand.
CGCAATACGGCGTTGCTCACCCCCTCATGTACGGGTTGTACACTACGGGGGCTCGCGCCTTGTCTTGCTAGGCTCTCTAAGTTTTTCAATATAAAGACTTTCATAAATTAACTCTCCTCGCCCAAAAGGCTTCCCAATCGGGAAGCCTTTCTTATTCGGAAAATTTTGTTTACTATGAAAAATCTACCCTTTTTGTGGTTATATTACTTTATAGTGGATACTAACCAAAATTGGGTTTAACTGGGGTATGGGAAAAGGAGTGTGCGATGAAAAGAGCAATCTTTTCCGTTTTTCCTATTGTTTTAGCAACTGCTTTCACAGCGGCATCCGCGTTTACGTTGAGCGGAACCGTCAAAAATGAATCCGATTCACCCATTTCAGGCGCATCCATTAAGTTGGCAATCGCTGGAGAAACAGCCACTACCGATTCTGACGGCAAGTTCAAAATCGAAAAGCAAGACAGCATCGTGAGCATTTCTAAGATCGGGACCGCACCCGGTTTTATCGAAATTTCTGACGGAGTGCTTCACTTTTCGCAGAGCCCGAACACCCCCGTGCAAGTTTCCATTTTCGACATGATGGGCAACCGCATTTTGCAACAGTCACTCCAAGGCTCGGGTCAAGTCAATTTGCGCAAAAGCGTAAAAGCGCAAGGTTCTTACGTAGCACGCGTTCGTGTTGGTAGCGCTCAGCAATCCATCCGATTTACGGCCGAAGACACTTACAAAACGTACTCGTCAGCACATGCTCACGCGCTTCTCAAAGTCGAAGACGATTCCAAAGACACCTTGATTGTTGCCGCAAAGGATTACGATACACTCCGCGTGTTTCTTTCCAAGCTCGATACAACGCTATCACTCACCTTGAAGAAAAAGGTCATCGAACAAACTTACGCATTCGGGTACGCCATGGGCAACGCACCCACCCCGAGTAAAGGCTGCGGCAAGGAAAACACGCTCAAGGACAACTTCACATTTACCAGCGACAGCATCGAGCACGAAATCTACCTCACCCTGCCCGAAAACTATGACAAGGACAAACCTTATCGCCTTGTGTTCGGCATGCACTACATGGGCGGTTCCGCAAAGAATGTGGCAACGAAAGAAGGCTACTACGGACTCCGAAACCAGAAAGGAGCCAAGGAGAACACCATCTTCGTAGCTCCGCACGGATACACGGACGAGAACGGTAAAGAAAATCCATGGCGATGCGGGGACGACAAGGACCACATCTTCTTCGACGAATTCCTCACCTACCTGAACGAAAACCTTTGCGTAGACACTTCACGCGTGTTCTCCGTCGGATTCAGCTTTGGCGCCATGTTTAGCAACTCGCTTGCACAGGATTTCCAGCATCGTTTGCGTGGCGTAGTAGTATTTGCGACGATGGACCAAGTGATTTACTTGCCCAAGAACAAAGGTTTGCCGATTGCATGGATGGGGACTGTCGGCATGGACGACCCCCTCTGCACACCCAAACTCGGACGCAGCGCCCGCGACAGAATCTTGAAGAACAACGGAAAGCCCGATGCCGAAGGGAACTTCACCGATGCTAGAGGCGAAGAAGCCGAAGAATACTCCGGTGGCAAGCACGTGTGTTACGACTACAAGACGGTCGACCCGCGCTTCCCCGTGAAGTGGTGTACATTCGACGGTAAACACGCATACAACGCTAGCGACAGCGACGGCAAAGTTTGGACAACACCAACTGCCTGGGAATTTATAACACAGTTCTAATTTCAAACAAATCGCCTCGGATTCCCGAGGCTGAATGCAAAACAGGCTTCCCGACGGGAAGCCTGTTTAAACTGTACTGGATCCTGCTCCTACGAACCTAAGAATTGTAAGCCAACAAGTTGGCAACAATTCTATATCCCCTTACAGGGTCAGGATGACGAGCTGCAAACTAAAAAAGGCGATGCCGGAACGGAGTCCGGCATGACATCAAAAGTTAAATCAGTTTTTCGACCTTGGAGCAGAGGGATTCGGCTTCCTCAGCCGTCGGCGCTTCGGCAATCACGCGGATTACCGGTTCCGTGTTGCTGGCGCGCACATGCACCCAAGACTTTTCGCTTCCAAGCCAAAGGCCGTCGCGTTCATCCGTCTTCCAGCCGGCAAATTCCGCCTTGACCTTCGGGAGAATGTCTGCAACCTTCTTGTCGCCGAGTTCGAACTTTTTCTTCGGCATCACATAAGCCGGATTTTCAGCAACGAACTTTTCCGGACCGCCATTGTGGTGAGCCATCCAGCTCAAGACGAGTGCTGCAGCCACGAGACTATCACGACCATAGTGGAGCGCCGGGAGAATCACGCCGCCGTTACCTTCACCGCCGATAACGCAGCCATTTTCGATCATCTGAAGGCTAACATTAATTTCACCCACCTTAGCACGGCTAAATTCGCAACCGTACTTGGCAGCAACATCTTCGTTCATGCGGCTCGTCGAGAGGTTCACGCAAACGCTACCCTTCTTTTGCGCAAGAACTTCATCCGTTGCAATCGCAAGCGTGTATTCTTCGCCGATACTTTGTCCAAGACCATCCACGAGAGCGCAACGGTCTGCATCCGGGTCCACGGCAAAGCCAACAGCACAGCCGTTATCCTTGACAGCCTTGCGCAAGTCACCGAGGTTTTCAGGAATCGGTTCTGCACCGCGCGGGAACGTGCCATCCGGGCTGCAATGAACGCGCACAACTTCGCAACCGAGCTGTTCCAAAAGGCGTGGCACGATAAAGCTACCGGCACCATTCACGGCATCGACTGCGACCTTGAAATGCTTTGCCTTGATAGCTTCGACATCCACAAACGGAATCTTGAGCGTACCGTCGATGTGAATGCCATCCGCATCCGGAGCGATTTCGTACTTGCCCATCGTGCGGTAATCAGGATAAGCGAATTGGTTTGCATCAGCAAGAGCAAAAAGCTGTTTCACGTCATCCGGACCAAGGAAGAGGCCCTTATTGTTAAGGAACTTGAGAGCGTTCCATTCGAGCGGGTTATGGCTTGCGGTAATGATAATGCCCGCATCAGCCTTGAAGTGAGTCGTCAAGAGTTCCACGGACGGAGTTGTCGAAAGACCCACATCCACAACATCCACGCCAGAGAGTCGGCAAATGCCAGCAACAAACTGCACAATAGCATCACCCGTCGGGCGGCTATCACGACCAATCACAACACGCTTAGCCTTCGTGATTTCAAGAAACGCACGCACATGGCTCTGCAAAACTTGCGGAGTGAGAGTATCGCCAACAATCCCGCGAATACCAGAAATAGATCGCATCAATTTAGACATGTTTACTCCTTCAAATAAATTTATCCAAGCTCCGGGACAGTCGCGTAAAAGACGAGATTATCCGGGCCTTCATTAATCAGACTGTGGGAATGTCCCTTCGGGCAGAAATGGCATTGTCCTGCTTCGACAAATTCAACGCCATCATCAAAAAGTACCTTGCCCTTACCCGCTACAAAGAACATAATTTCGCTGTTCGTTTCATGTTTGTGAAAACCGATAGACGCACCCGGTTCGAGAATGCCGTGCATAATACGCGTCGTACCATCGAAATACATTTTGGCTTTGTATTCCTTTTCGCCCCCCTTAAAATTCGGGAGCACAGTCGTTTCCATACCTTTCAAATCGATAATCATTATGACCTCTTTTTTATAGAGGCAATAATAGCTAATTGTTACGGCGATATCCGCTCAACGCAAGGGAAATAATGGCAGGAACATAGAAGAGCCATATAAAATTATTCGAGACCACAGCTAGAATTTCACGTGTAGAATGATCAGCCCCCGTCAGTAAAGACAGGCCCGTCAACAAATCGCAACACGTAAAACAAATCATCCCAAACATAATACGAAACGCGTTTTCTTTAGGGAACAAATCAAGCTTAGAAGTTCTGCACGCTACATACAACGAGCAACATAAAGTCGGTGCATAAGCTATCACCGCCATAAGCAACAGCGATTCAAGTACATGGAAATACGCCAGAAAAGCCATCGAAAAAATCACCGACACCGGAATGCAAAAAATCCAAGGGAACGACCAATCAGAATCATTTGCACGCGTGTGACGGTAAATAAAAATCATCTGCGCCAAAAAGAAAAATCCAATTCCAATCGTGATAAAACTTTCGCGATCCTCAAATATGCCGCTGTAGTTATACAAAATTTTAAAGCAGAAATCTGCACATAGGATCATAATAAAACTAGCTTGTACAAAAAAGCGATCTCGAGTACTTATTGAGTTCCGGCCAATCAAAAGCGCAAGCAATGTTGCAATTGATGTAACCACAAACTTCGCAATATTCTGGAAATCACTCGAAGAATCAAGGCACGATTGTACGGCACCGCACTGATGGAGAACAACCCAATCACAGACAAAAAACGCGACAAACAGAACCGCGACAACAGTAACAAAAACTGAGACCAACTTTGGATACACCATGATATAAATATAAGGTGGTCTCTAGCAAAACGAAACGAGAAAATAAAAACTTTTTTGTATTAAGCCGTCAATCGCGCTATTCAGTCTTCTTCGGCTTGATTTTTGCAGTCATATAGCTAAGCACAAGATTCTGCCATACAACATAGCAAGTCGGGGCAAGCGCCACAACCGGGCCCGCGTAAAGGCTAGAAACCCAAATGACGAGTGTCGTATTCTTTTGACCCATGCTCTGCGAGCCTTCAATCGGACGGCGACCGCGTTCGCAAACCCAACCAAGCCAGAATTGCACAATGCAGAGCACCAGCGAAACAGCAGCCATCAGCGGAAGCTTTCCGCTATTCCATAAGTCGGCAAAACCCATCTCGCGGATATCGTAACTCGCCTTGGCTAGAATGATAAACACAGAGAACGTCCACACGAACATCGTGTACTTCTGGTATTTTGCGGCACGGTCAGCAAGTTCCGGATAAAAGTTGCGCAGCCCAAACGCAAACGCCAGCGGGATACTGATAATCGGCTGAATCGTGTTGAAAATTTTCCATGCAATTTCGGAAAGGCTCGCCTCAGTTCCAGTCAAATAGCCAAAGACAATCGGAATGCTAAAGCAAGCAATCAAGTTTCCGCTGAGGAAAATTTTAAGCGCTAAAGATGCGCTTCCACCAAGCATCTTCGCCATCGCAGGAGCCGCATTTGCCGGCGGACAAAGCGCGATAATCGCACCACCGAGCAACACTTCGCGCGGGAGGTGGAACAGTTCGACAACGCCCCAAAGGAGAGCAATCATAATAAGGCTTACAACAAAAGCGCGAGCCTCAATCTTGAACGTGTAACCGTGCGTCTGCGGCGGAATCTTTGTCACAAACGTAAGAAACATCATGATGCCGATAGTCAACGGCAAGAGCGGCGCGAGGAAGTGCGCCTGAGGAAGGAGAATGCCCGCAAGGATTGCAATGGGCATGAGAATCGCGCGTAAATTTCCCATAATTTTACCGCGAGCAAAGATAGAAATTTGAGTATGGCCTTGGCTAGGAAAAAAGCAACCCCGGCGCAGAGGCCGGGGTGACAAAAGCGAACAACGCAGCTATGCGCAGTTTATTATTTCATCGGCCTAGAAGCAAGCAGAGCAAGGCGAGAGCACCCGTAGCGTACTTAAACGTACGTAAGGGTGCGAGCAACGCAGCTATGCGCAGCTTATAGGTCGATGATACGGTCGTTCTGGAGGAGCTGCTCAAAAGTCTGACGTTCGCGAATGAGCTTGATTTCGCCATTCGTGTACATCGTTTCAGCAGCGTAGCGACGGCTGTTGTAGTTGCTGCTCATGGCAGCGCCGTAAGCACCAGCATCGTGGAGAATCAGGAGGTCGCCCACTTGAGCCTTCGGGAGCTTGCGCGTCACGACAAAGCCGCCTTCTTCCTGCGTGAACACGTCACCAGATTCGCAAAGCGGGCCTGCGACAACAGCATCCACAGTTTCGTTGAGTTCGCGACCATCGCGAGCCACGATAGAAATTCCATGATAGCTGCCATAGAAACTCGGACGAACGAGATCAGTAAAGCCTGCGTCGAGCAAGTAGAACAAATTATCGCCCTGCTTCTTGACAGCGCGGATTTCAGCAACGAGGTAGCCGCTTTCTGCAACAAGGTAACGGCCCGGTTCCACTTCGAGGTGAACATCGTGACCAATGCTCTGCTGGATCTTCTTGCGAGCGTCATCCCAAAGCTTGTAGTAAGCGTTCACGTCAATGCGGTCATTCTTTTCTTCTTCGTGATACGGAATCGGAAGTCCACCACCAGCGCTAATCGTGCGGAGGTGCGAGCCCAAGCGACGGCTTGCATCGACCATGGCATCGCAAACCTGAGCCAAGTGTTCAAAGTCCGTGCCAGAACCGATGTGCATGTGCAAACCGGTAATCCACATTCCGTTGTTCTGAGCGAGTTTGATGCAGTCCTTGATCTGTTCGTGCCAAATGCCGTGCTTGCTCAAATCGCCACCCGTATTCGTCTTGCGGGAGTGACCATGACCAAAGCCCGGATTCACACGAATCGTGAGTTCAGACTTCACACCGAAATCAGCGAGTTGCTGAATCATGTCCGGCGAACCCACGTTCACGGCGATGTCGTACTTCTTGACGAGTTCGAGAGCATCGCGGTCAAAGATGTCGGCAGTGTAAACAATCTCGGGAACCTTACCCTTCTGTTGTCCACCCTTAAATCCAGCCTTGAGCGCGCGCACAATTTCGCCAGCAGAGACGGCATCTACAACGCAACCCAACTTGCGGATAAGCGAAACCACGGAAAGGTTCGGGCATGCCTTTTGAGCAAAGCGCACCGTATCGAAAACCTTCACGTCCTTTACAGCACGTTCAATCGTAGCACGGTCATAAATCCAAAGCGGAGTGCCGTATTCACTGGCCGCTTTCAAAAGCACTGAATCAGGGATGGAATTTTTCATACGGCGCAAAGATAGAAAAAGTGTGCAAGGCGAACAAAGCGCGAAAACTTGTTTTTGCTTTTTTTAGCCGAAGCCACGGACGCTGAAAGCGTCAAAAACGCCGAGCCATGCCCGGCGCACCTTTAACCTTTTCAGTTAAAATTACACGTGCTTGATTTTGTTATCGCCTGCATCCCAGTTCACACCGTCACAGACAAACTTGTATTCGTAATCGCCAGGGACGAGAGAAATCTTGGCCTTCCAAAGACCCGTCTTCTTGTCCTTCTTGAGCATATCGACATCGACAGCCCAATTGTTGAACGAACCGGCAACAGAAACGGTCGTTGCGAGTGGGCAATCAGCGACGAACTCAACAGCTACTTTTTTCGGAGCTGCAGGCTTAGCAGCCTTTTTTGCCGGAGCTTTTTCAGCCTTCGGTGCAGCCTTTGCCGGGGTCTTGACTTCGGCCTTCTTTTCGGCAGCCTTCGGAGCCTTAGCGGCAGCGGTTTTCTTTGCAGCAGGTTTTGCTACTACAGTTTTTGAATTTTTAGACATAATAATCTCCTCTTATTCTGTACCTCAAAATTTAGTAAAAAAAAATTTATTTTGCTATATTTGAAATATGCTTAAACAAATCATCGCTCCTAGCGTCTTGAACGCAAACTTTCTCTCCCTCGGCGATGGTCTCAAGGCCATCGAAAACGGAGGCGCAGGCCTCGTTCACCTGGACATCATGGACGGGCATTTCGTTCCGAACATCAGCTTTGGCCCGGGAATTTCCGCTTGCGTCAAAAAAGGTACCAAGCTCCCGCTCGATTGCCATTTGATGATTGAAAACCCAGAAAACTACGTGGGCGAATTTGCAAAAGCAGGCGCAAGCATCATCAGCGTGCACGCCGAAACCACAAACCACCTCGATCGCTTGCTGCACCAGATTGCAGAACTCGGCGTAAAACCCGCAGTCGCCATCAACCCAGCAACCCCGCTCGAAAACATCAAGTACGTACTCGACATTGTTGACATGGTGCTTATCATGTCCGTGAACCCGGGCTTCGGCGGTCAAAGCCTCATTCCGTATTGCCTCGACAAGATTCGCGAACTGCGCGCTCTCAAGCCGGAACTCGACATTCAAATCGACGGCGGCGTAAAACTCGACAACATCCTCGCCTGCAAGGATGCCGGTGCAAACGTATTCGTCGTTGGAAGCGCCATTTTCGGCAAGCCGGACCCAGAAGCCGTCTGCCGAGAATTCGTGAATTTAGTCAAGTAATTCAAAGCCGAAATTAAGATAAAATCGCCCGCGCATGCGGGCTTATTAAAAAAAAAAGAAAAGGCCTTAGCCCTTTCTTATATATCCTCCTAACTTTTTGATTAAGAATTAAACTACATCGGCGCTGCTGTTGTCGAAGCAAAGAGAGCCGACACGAAAACAATAGAAAGTACGATAATAAGATACCAATTTTGCATGCCACTAATATATACTGAAAAATGTGCAAAAAATCACTCATTCACAAAAAGTTACAAATTTACTACAAAGTAAAGTTTACGCCGTGCAATTTACGTTTCCAGATTTTAACAAACATTTCATTTACGTTACAAAACAAAGCATTTTTCAATAATTAAATTTGCGTCGTTTTTTAGAACAGAGCAAAGCGGCAATGCAAATATACGCGAATAAGATATTCAACAATCCCATCGATACGATTGAAATTTTCGACACGAGCAAAGTCAAACAAGCGCTAGACAAAATTGAGTCTTTACAAAGCAAAGGCTATTATCTCGTGGGTTACATGAGATACGACTTGAACACGGCCAGCAACTTGCCGCTCATTTATTTCGAAGCATTCGATTCTTTTGAACCGTTCGTCGAACACCAGCCCGACTACAAAATCGGAACCATCGTAAAGCCGCTGATCACCAAAGAAGAATACGCAGAAAAAGTTACATTCATCAAAGAACAAATTAAGAACGGCATTACATACGAAGTCAATTACACCTATCCGTCAACGTTAAGAACAAACGCAAGCGAATTAGATCTATACTATTATCTTTTGCAAAATCAGAAGACTCCCTACAATGCGTTTTTGCAAAACAAGCACGAGACAATTCTATCGTTTTCGCCAGAGCTCTTTTTCGTGAAGAAAGGCAATAAGATTTTGACCAAGCCCATGAAGGGAACAATCAAGAGAGGCGCAACAGACGAAGAAGACACCATGCTGCGAGACTTTCTGCGCAACGACTTGAAGAACCGCACCGAGAACATCATGATTGTCGACTTGTTACGGAATGATTTGGGAAGAATTTCAAAACCGGGAACCGTTCGCGCCGATAAACTTTTTGATGTAGAGCAACACAAAACGTTGTTCCAAATGACATCCGAGATTTCATCGGAAGTGAAAGAAGGCGTAACGCTATACGACATCATCAAAGCAATTTATCCGTGCGGTTCGATCACAGGCGCACCAAAAATTTCGACAATGGAAATTATTGACGATGCGGAGCACATGCCACGCGAAGTTTACTGCGGTGCGATTGGCTACATTCATGGCGACGAAATGATTTTCTCCGTGCCGATTCGAATTTTGCAAAAGAAAAACGGAGCTGAGAACTATCGCTATGATGCAGGCAGCGCAATCACATGGAGCTCTACCGCTGAAGACGAATGGAACGAAACGCTAACCAAAGCAAAATTCTTGGAGACTGATTTTTCGCTCATCGAAACCGGCATTACTGATTTCGAGATGCACATTGAGAGAATGCGGGCTTCCGCAAAAGCGCTCGGTTTTACTTGGAATAGCGACATTGAAAAAATTGGATTCGACCCAAGTGTCGTCAACAGAATCGAACTGTTCAAGGACGGGCATTTCGAAGTCACGACAAGAGCAATTCCTGAACCCAAGCAGAATCCAAAAATCAGAATTGCGCACAAAGTCAATTCTACAAATCCTTTCTTGTATCACAAGACAAGCATTCGATTACCGATGCCAAAGGACGTCTTTGACGAAATCGGCGTGAACGAAAAAGGCGAAATTACCGAAGGCACATTCACGAACATCGGCGTTCAGCTGAATGGCTCCATTTACACGCCACCACTCCAATGCGGGCTTTTAAACGGCATTACGCGACAGAAGTTACTCCGCGATGGAAAAATCAAGGAACGAGTGCTGTATCCAAGCGACTTGAAAAACGCGGAGAAAATTTATTGCTTTAATTCCGTGCGTGGAATTGTAGAAGTGGAGTTAAGCGAATAAAAAAGGTGATCCCGCAACAAGTGCGGGATGACAATGTGAAAAATTACTTCACCATCGCATTTGCGTGGCCGCTGTAGATAGCTTGCAAGGCGCCAGCGAGGTACGCCAGCGGAGCGTTCCAGTTGATGGCGACTTCGTTCGTCGCATAGCTGCAACGATTGTCAATGTAGGCAAGAGCCGGCTTGTCAGCCGTAGCATAGTTCGGGCACTTCCAAAGTTCCGTTCCATCCAAATTAATATCTTGCTTGCCCAAGTGCGGTCCGCCCACGAGCATGCCCGGCACCGGATCGTCGACAAAATCCGATTCGCTCACGCGATGATGCGGGAAACGCGGGCTTCTAAAGCCAAAGCCTGTCACGTAAGAAATTTCCATCGGATTCTTGCCGAGCAGGTAGTCAAAGCACTGCTGCGCACCATCCAAATAGCTTTTATCGCCAGTAACGTAATAAGCATGGAGCAACACAATTCCGTTGTTTGCCATGGCACTGTTACTGCCCCAGTTCCAGCTAGACGGAAGCGCCGGCAACCTGTACGCGCTCGTATCGCCCACAGCGCGGAGTTCTTTAGCAGCCTTAAGCAAAGCCTTGCGCGCATCACCGCCCACTTTCGCACCGAATTCTGCAGAATCCAGCGCAGCACGATAAACAGCAAGCATATTCACATCGCCCCACCACGGGCCATCAGCTCTAAACTTATACTGCTTCAAATCCGAAAGGTAATTCTGTTTTTTTGTGGCACGGTAAAGTTCCGTTGCCGCAAACGCAAACTCATCCTTACCGTTTTCATCACCATACATATATTCACCGGTTTCAACATCGGAGGGCTGTTTGTAGAACACCTTCGGGTGCTTTTTAGCCCAGTAGTAAGCGACTTCGGCAGCCTTGAGCATGCGCTTGGAAAATTCGGCATCAAACTTTGCATACACACGAGAAGCCTGCGCCATCACCGCAGAAAAATCAAGCGTAGCCGTAACATTCTTTTCGATTGCATAACGCTGGACACCATCCAGTTCCGGCATCGTGCTAGAACCAAACTTGAGCGACGTTAGTTTGTGATAAACGCCACCATCGCTATCTTGCATCGAAAGCATCCAGTCCAAATTCCAGCGGATTTCTTCGAGCAATTCGGGCATCTTCGGGAACTCACGAGGAATGTTCCACTGGAGCGTATCCATGAACGCAGGGAAATGTTCATAAAGTTCCAAAAGCGTAAACACGGTAATGCCCGAGTTCACAATGTATTTGCCATAGTCACCGGCATCATACCAGCCACGAGTTGACCTGATAATTTTTGCATCAGCCTGTTTGGGAGCCGGCTTTCCTTTCGACTTTGCAACAGTCGTTGCGGTCTGCAAATCCGTACCATACACAATCACATGATCATCCATATGGCCAGCGGCACGAGCCCACTTGCCTGCATAACGCGTTTCAAGAGCCATGCCTGCGCGCTGGTAGTAGAACCACTTGAGAGCGGCCTTCGTCACATCCACATAAACATTCTCACCAACCACAATCGGGTTCCCAACATAGCCATCTCTGAACAAACGATACGTGCCCGGTTTCTTGACTGCAGAAATATCATACGTCTGGACTTCTTCGCCGCTGTAATCCCAATCATAGACCATCGGGGCTTCAAGCGAGAGCACCACTTTGCCGTTCATATCACGAACTTCGAGTGGATTAGCATCGTTGCCGGGAATAACGACAATCTTTTCAGATTCAGGAGCAAAACCGAGCTGGTTTACGAGGGGAATTGCAAAAGACGGGACGGCAAAAGCCAACGCAGCGAGAAAATGTTTACGCATTTGAAACCTCTCCTTTAAAGAAGATGCCCGCCTTCGCGGGCATGACATCGTAATATATAAGCCCTAATTACGATATAAAGATACCTTTAATTTTGCGAAAATGCACCATATAGGGGCATTTTAATGTTTACCACAGACAACGCTAAGTGTATCAAGTGTACAAGCGCGTATGGTGGCCCCGGAACGGAGTCCGGGGGGGGGACATTGCAAAAAAAACCTCGCGGGTTTCCCAGCGAGGCCTTTTAAGCTTTTGTGCTTTACGCGAATTACTTCTTAGCGCTCTTGTAGTTGACACCCGGACGGAGTTCAAGACCCACAGTCACGAGGAGCGAGACGATCGGTTCGTAGTGATCCTGGGAGAGGTCATACACGGCAACACCAGCCATGCCTTCGCTCTTCACATGCTGAGCAACCGCCTTCACAGACGGAATGCCCATGAACACGATAGATTCAGATTCGCTCACAGCCACTTCGGACTTGGAGGCTTCATCGAAAGTCACCGTGTAATCCGGAGTATCGAAGCGGTTCATGAGTTCTGCGTACGGGAGGTAGCCTTCGTTGCCACTTCCAACGCCCTGATGAGCCGTGCCGAGGCCCTTTGCACCAGCAAAGGACTTGCCGTAAAGGAACACCACCGGAGCAAGAAGATCCTTGTTCACGCCGGCAGCGGCAACAGCATCAAGCGTTTCCTGAACAGAGTTTGCGCTCTGGTTCGGAACGAGGCTGCTTTCGCTTTCGTTCATAAGGTCAGCCATGAACACGTCAACGTAAGCAGCGCGGTTCAAAGCTTCGGCCTTGTAGGCGTCCATGCCTGTAGCCGGGTAAATCACGGCCGTCACCGTAGAGCCCGAAAGACCGTCGACCAATGCGTTCAGCATCTTGGCATAGTCTTCAGAATCGTCAGTCGTGAGGTTCTGCCAGTCGAGTTCAACACCGTCACCGCCATTTGCCGAAAGCCAGCTCTTGACGTTCGAAACGAACGTAGAGAGAGTTTCGTCAGAAGATGCGATAGCCTTGAGATTCGATTCAGCTTCCATGCCGCCCACGGAAACGATAAGCTTTACGCCGTTTTCCTTGGACATGCTTACGAGATTCTTGAAGTTGTCGGCATCGTATTCGTCAGCAAAAGCAACGGAGCCATCAGCACTCGGAGCGATAGACATGTAATGAATATCAGTCACGAGATTGTAGCGGATATCCTTTGCATAGAACTGGGAATACTGACTCCAATACGGATAGAAGCCAATCACTTTGTCAGCAGCAGCCTGGGCCATAGAAGCGAAGCCCATAGCAAGAGCCAATGTAATAACTTTAAAGTTCATTTGAATACCTCTTATCCTATCGAATCAGACGATCAATACCTGCAGCATCACGGCAGTAATAACCAGGATCAGCCACAAATGCGCCATCGACTTCCTTTATAACGCTCTGTTCCTGTGCAATAGGCAACATACTACGCGGAGTATTGTTTGCTTCTTCCGGGAGACATACGCGATAAGCCCAACCATGGTCCTTACCAAAGACGTTATACTGCTGGGAAATGGCCTGGTAGTCAACAGGAACGGCCAGCAGCATCGTAGCATCATCGGCAACGCCAACAAAGTTGTATTCAGCCAAAACATTGCGTGTTTTCTTCTTTGCAGATGAACTATCGGGCAAAGCTAAGTCAGCAGAAAGAGCAGTCCACTCTTCAGCCGAATGAGCACCAATTTGCGGATGAGTGTAAATAGCCATAACCGCATTCATATCGGCAAAGAACGCATCATCATCAGCATTCTTTGCAGCCGTATATCCACTACCAAGATTTGTCTTAACCTGGCTATTGTAATCGGCCACAAAATCCTTAATCTGACGAACACGCAATTCCGGATGCAAAGCCATATACACAGCCGGATCAAAATCCGCCGGAAGAGCTTCTGCATAAGGGTCTGTAGCACTCATCGAGGAGCAGGCTCCCAAAATGCCTGCCACGAGAATCATCATGTACTGGTGAAGTTTTTTCATTTTCAGCACCTCTTAGAAATTCACCGTCACATCGCCAAGAATGACATTCTTGTCGATAGAAATTTTACTGATTCCAACACCGTTATTGTACTGCAATTCGTTCTTAAGCTGAGCGAACTGGACAGACACGTAAGAGAGCGGAGCAATCTTTACGCGGAGACCGGCCATAATCAAGCGTTCAGAAGCTTCGGTCACTAAGTAAGCCGGAACACCAAACTCTTTCTTATACTGTTGGAAACCGCCGAGGAAGCCGAACGGGCCCCAAACATCAGCAGTAAGGCCAGCAACAATGCGAGAGGTCTTGCGCTTCAAGAAGGCATTTTCAGAGCCCTGGGCAAAGGAACCCTGGACGAGAATCTGACGATCAAGACCAGCAAGAGCACCAGCATCAACACCGAGACCAACTGCAAATTCCGTGAACTTGTTTTCGGTCACAGCCATAGTAGCATAGTCGATAGAATTCGTTTCCGTTGCAATGTTGACGCGAGCATTGAAGGTTACCTTGTCTGCCCAGTTAACATCGGCCTTAGCGGTAATACCCTTGCGGTCCGGAGTTGCAAGGCCAAGCGGCAAAGCAAGACCCACAGACGGATCAATAACCATCAACGGATCAAGTTCCATCTTCTTGGCGACGTTACCTGTGTAACCATTGCGGTAGAAGTGACCGTTCTTGTAGTTATTGTACAAACGATAGTACATGTTTGCGCTTTCTGCAGAATCAGAAAGTGCGTTAGAAAGGTTCGTTGAGCTCATCAAGTTGCCTGCTTGCAATGTCGTGGAATTATAGACATTGAAGTAGAGGTTTTCGAGACTAGAAGCACCGAACGTTGCAAGGACGAGGCTATCTGCCGGGTTACCATAAAGAGCGTTTGCATTGAAGATTGTCGAACGACCCTGATAAACCGGAGAAGAAGCGAGTTCAGACCAGAAGCCGGAATCCGTCTGGAAGTAACCAGCATCGACCTTGAAATCAATATCGCTGATATCGCCCTTCACGAAGACATTTGCATAAATGCTCTTGCCATCTTGATTGGCGTAATCTTCATTCTTGTTGACTGTCGGAGTTGAAACGGTAGGTCTGAGGTAAACAAAGGGCTTGCCATCCTTGACATCTTCATCAACTTGAACAGCCTTATAGCTCGTCTGTGTTTCTTTAACATTGTAATCGCGGTCAACTTTCCAGTTCGACATGGCAAATTCGCCATTGACACCGAACGTAACAGGAAGTTCCGGGAGCAACTTCTTAGAATCAAAAGCAGCTTCCACAGAAATAACCCTGTTGTTATCGTAATAAATCGTATCACTATCAGCGATCTTTTTAGAACGGCGAGTGAGTTTACGATCCATCAAGTTGACAAAGTTCACGCCAAGGTGAGCTCCGTAAGCATCGGCACCGACACGTGCACCAAGGAGGTAGCGGTCAGAGAAATCGAAGTCAAAGAACACCTGGTCTTCTTTCTTTGCCGTATTACGGAGGCGAGCGCCAGTAAGCTGAGCGGTAATGTTATCGAGCACACTTACGCTTCCGCTATTGTAAACGACGTTGATACCTTGCAACAGGCGACGGCTCGTTGTATCGAGGTTACGCTTTTCAAGAGTTTCACGACGCTTTTCTGCGAAAATTTCCGGTTCCTGGAGAATTTCGGTCTGCGGAGTGTAAATGGTAAGCGGAGTATAACCGACACGCATGTAACCCAAGTTGAAGTCCACATGCTTGTTCAGAATAGTTCCATCGTAAGAGAACCAATGACCGATAACCGGGTTATTGTTCTCATCATAGGCGCTCTGCCAATCCTTGTGCAAACGCAACTGGACATCGATCATCGTCTCGGAACTCGGGCGAGCGGTCAAGCGGAGGTTCACATCCGTGAAAGCCTGATTTTCCTGAGTCGGAGAATTCGTAGCAAACGCATCGGAAGTAGCAAAGGAAGCAATGGCACCAGCTTTTGCCGTACCGTTGATCTTGAGTCCCAATACCGCTGCATTGAGAGAATCCAGCTTTTCCAAAAGGGATTTCTGTTGCGTAACAACCTCAGCCTGGTTTTCGGCAGCAAAAGCAGATGCAGCCGAGAAGGCGATTGCGGAGGTCAGTAAAAATTTGCGCATGTTCATATTGAAATTCATTCTAGTTACCTCCCATTAAAATTCCACATTAATGGAAGCTTCAAAAATAGACTGACTAAACTTATGCGTGTAAACACCCTTCGTGCCATCGTAGTAGTCCGGCAAGTTGCGAGCTTCACCTTCAGCAGTAAGCGTATTGTAGTCATTCTTGACATTGATCATGCCATAGTTGATTGCAAGCCAAGCATTGTCGGCAACCGTGTAGTCAAAGCCTACCATCCATTGAGTCTGATTGCTCTTCATGAAAGGAACATCAAGGCCTACAGTCGGGTTGATATTAATCGACGTACCATAATCGGTATTAATCATCTGGAAGCCAGCCGTAAAGCCGACACGCGGCAAGAACTGGAAGGTCAAACCAGCGTTAATGAAGTTGCTTGTAATCTTTGCAGATGCGCCATTCTTCAAGCTCGTTTCGTTTTCGGAATGCTTGATAGAACCGGAGAGTTCAAGAGGCATGTTGAAGCCTTCGACAAGCTTGGTGATATTGACCTTTGCGCCACCACCAAATTCCTTGTAAGAAACATTGTCGATTTCATCGGCTTGAGTCTTGACCTGATTGAAGATAGCAGCAAGAGCCTGAGCTTCAACCTTTTCCTGCCAATCGCCCTTAATCACAGCGCGGAAGCCTTTGCGGTTTGCCGTAGCAAGACCGTTCGGCAATGCAAGCTGGATAGCCGGATCAATCATCATGTTGATGAGAGCAAGCTGAGCAGCGGAATAGACGTTAGAACCCCAAGAATTCTTGTTGTACGGAGCGATGTTATAGCTTTCGGTCTGACCGTCCACAAATCTATCGTCAATCGTACCCAAGGAACGAGTAACCGGAGAGAACTTCGGAGAGTAGTTATAGAGAGCATCGAAGGTAGAGTAAAGCGGAGAGTTCACGCCATACTTGACCGTGTTACCATCCTTATCGGAGTTCAAGATACGCTGTGCAAAGAAGCTCGGAGATTGAGCCATGTTATTGAACCACTTTTCGTCGTTCATAATCACGTCAATCGTAATACCGGCACTCCAGGAATTTTCAACCTTGTAGCCAGCATTCAATGTGGCGAGCAAAGCAGCACCATTCACGTTTTCTTCAACAGTAAGAGGAGTAATGCAACCCGTATTAGGATCCGTCACTTCGACATCGGATGTTACCTTGTTAAGGGACATTGCGTATTCACCGACAAAGTCAAGAACAAGGTTCTTATCCTTAATAATCCCTGCGACATCAGCACCTGCACGGCCGCTCAACACGAACGTATTTTGCGGGCAACCGTCATACGGATTAATTTCTTCACGTTCATAAGCAGCATTCAAGTCCCTTTTACCTTCATCATCAGTTGCATGACGGTAAGTATAGGACTTCGATTTTTCATTATCGAAAATGAGCATCGGAGTCACGCCGACATAGACGTTCTTCTGAACCGGCAAGACTTCGATATTACCACCGACAAGCCACTTGTCCGTACCAGAAGCAAGAGACGTACCGGCAACTTCATCATTCGGAAGAATGTTGCCTTCGGCACCGCTAAAGTCAAGCACCGAGACGCGATTCACTCGAGCAAGGAATGCTTCTGCACGAATTTCGCCAATCATCGGGTCGATTTCCTGACGGAACTGAAGATTCACACCCTGGAGATTGCGCTTGTCGCCTTCAAGGAGCTGTTCCTTCTGGGCCATGTGGCGCTTGCGGGCAAAAATCGTCGGTTCGTACATGATGTCGATACCGGGATTGTAAATCGAGAGCGGAGAGATTGCCTGACGGAAATCACCGACTGTCCAGTAGAAATTCTTGCCGATATTGCCTTCGACATTGAGCCACTTGGCTTCGAGAGTCTTGGAAGCTGCAGCGAAGTATTCCTGCATGCCTCCACCAAGGCGCATCATCACGTTAGCACGGACATTTTCGAACGGGCGGAAACCGAAATTCAGGTCTGCGCTGACAAATTCGTTGCGTTCGACTTCCGGCATGTGGTTTACGCTCTTCACGTCCTGATCCGTGGAGAAACTGGAACGCTGAGCGACAGCACGAATGCTACCACCAATTTCAACACCACGCTTTGCATTGGCGCTATCAGCCTCGGCCTGCAATGCCTTTTGATTATCAGCAACCACAGATGCCGATGCAGCAACCGATGCGGTAAGAAGGGCGATTAAAACATTTTTCATTTTCATATTCATTTTTAGCATCCTCCCTTAGAACCAAGCCTTTGTTTCGGCAGCAATGTAATGGGAATGCCAATCATTGTCAGATACGGTTTCGTCAGAGTGCGTCATGAACTTGTAGCGGAAATGGAGACCCACACGGTCAGAGAAGTCCCAGTCAAAGCCTAAGCCAATGGCAAAGTCCTTATAGTTAATCGGAGCCTTCTTGACGAGATAGGAGTTCACTTCATAGAGATAAGTGTAAGTCTTAGCCTTGCCGTTAGACGCAGCTACTGGTCTGCTAAGTCCGTTTGTCACAGGTTCAAGCACATAGGCCTTGTCCGATCTGAACGTTTCGAGGCCAAGGATACCCACCATGTGGAAGGTCGGTGTCACGGCTACGGTCGGTTCGATCTGACCAAAGAAACTCGTCATGAGCATGTTGGACTGCTTTTCGGAAACTGCAACCGGAGCAAAAGAAGTAGAAACACCAGAAAGGGCGAAGTAACCGGTCAACATAACATTGCGTTCTGTACCAATCCAGTGACCGATATCGTAACCACCCATGAAGGAGAGGTAAGAAGACCACTTGGCATGTTCAGCAACATCAGCATGGGCTGCCTGGTCGCCATTTTCGTAAGTGGCGAAGGATTCCCACATTTCCCAGGTTCCACCATAGAGACCACCGCGCTGGCGATACATCTTGATGCCTTCACCAGAATTCTTTTCGGCGCCAACACGATTAATATAACCAGCACCTCTACCATTACCAGAGTCAGCCACATAGAGCGGCTTATGCTTTGTCCAGGAATTGGTGCTTTCCCACATATTGCGGCCGTTCAAACGGTAGTTGAAAGAAATCACATCCTTGCCTGCTTCGATTTGGCGATGCTGGGCGTACTGGAAGTCGAAATAACCGCGGTTGAAGCTCGGTTCCAACTTGAAGTTGATACCTGCCATATTCGGGGAGTAACGGAGAGCGCCTCCATTGAGGTAAAATTCATCCTTGCGCCAGCCCGGGAAACGGGACGGGTTCGTCAAGGAGTACGGAGAATAGAAGCCCGGCTGGAAGAACACGAGTTCAGCAGTCATCGGCCAACCTTCAAGGTACTTGCTCTGAGCCTTTACATAAAGACCGAATTTCGGGCTTGCCATACTGGAGCGGTATCCGGTCTCATTAATGGAATAACCCTGGTCCTTATTGCCTTCCTTATAATCTTGTGCAGTCGGATCCGGGACAAAGACCGTGGAGTCCGTAATGCTAATACCTGCATCAGCCATCAAGTAAAGTTTCGGGGTAACGTTACCCTTCACATCAACCGTTGCAACATGAGTATTGAGGAGGGTCGGATAACCAACTTCAGAGAAAGAGGTCCACTGGACACGGACATCGTCTTCGAATACGGCACCCTTATCGAAGGTAACGCCCATATAGTTCACACCGACCGTAAGATTGTCAGCAATCTTTTCCTTGGCGATACGGCCATGAAGGACGGTACCACGGAAATCGTAGCCACCCATCATTTCGAGTTCGCCCGGCTGACCACCGTACATACGCAAACCGTCGCGAGTTGCAACGTCAGCATCGATCGGCTGGGACACGAGGAACTGAGCCTTCATGTCGTACGGGAGCTGGTAGATGTTAGCAAAGACGCCACCGAAAGAGCGGTTCGTCCAGAATGCACGACCACCTTCCTTAACCGGCTTGAATGCCTTTTCCTTATAGTAGGTAGAAACGGTCTTTTCGTCTTCGAAAAGTTCGTACTGCCATACAAAGCGCGGATTCGTTTCACGTTCCCACATGGTCAAAGGAGAAGCGTTTGCCCAGATAACACCACCTGCAGTGATGTAGGCGCCGAACACACCGGCACGGATATCGACACCGACGTTCAATTCTTCGTTGATTGTCGATGCGTAGTAGTCCGTAGAGTGGTCGAACAAGACGCGTTCATCGTCAGAATTAGCAGGAGACTGAGTCGGCTTCTTGGCCAAATAGTTCGTATAGATACCACTCAAGTCGAACGGGAACATCAAGTTCGTAAACAACGTAATGTAGGAGTTCGGCATGGCGACAACGTTCACGTTCAAGATAGCGTCAACGTTCGTGCGAGCCTGGTCATCCTTAACCCAGGGGCTTTGTTCTGAATAATGGAAATTCTTCAAACGGAAAGCCATGTAACCGGAGACTGCCAGTGGCAGATCGTCCTTGCCGAGAAGAGTAGATTCCATGTTGTTGGAAAGAGTATCCAACGAAGCGTGAAGGGAATCAAGCTGCAACTGCGGAGGAAGAGCCCATGCAGCACCGAGGCTAGACGCTAATAAAAGGGAAGAAACTGTTTTGCGCATAAAATCCTCTTAAATCTCGTTGCGGAACGGATAATGAGCCGGGCCTTCGTACGGCTTGCCATGCTTCTTAATCACAATATCGTCAATCCAAACCTTGAAGGATTCGTTTTCATCCTTGCGGACTTCGAGACGGAAACCCTTGAAGTTGGACCATGCAAACGGGAGCATCACTTCGCGCGTGTTCTTCGCATCCCAGTAAACACCGGTATTGCCGAAGAGCTTGAGAGGAATGCTGAAGTGCTTCCATTCGGTCGTAATTTCACCAAGGCTCTTGGAACGGAGCTTCACCTGGAGGGATTCACCGTTGCTCTTCACGCCATCGTCAACGAGCACGAACAAGGCATTTTCACCGCCCTGTGCACCCTTGATCCAGAATTCGAGAACGCCTTCTTCCAAATACGGAGTCAAATCTACAGAACCTGCGATACAGATTGCGACACCGGAATAGTCACTGGCGATAAGTTCGATTTCCATGGAAAGAGCGCCTTCCATAGCATACTTATCCGTGAGGATTGGTTCGGGGTTTTCACGCGGGTACTGGTAGGTATAACCACCACCGCGAGGAATAGCCTCACGCATGACAACGGTGACAACTTCCTTGTCAGGACGGAACGGTTTGGGATCCTTCATGACAAAGTGAGACTGGTCGCGGTCGCGATAATCGCTAAAGCCGTAGCCAGCAAAAGAAGATGAAGCAAGAAGCATCGCCGCTAGAGCGGACTTCCAAATGGCTTTTTTAAAGTTTCCATTCATAATAGGTACAAATCTCCAAATTCGGATCGACTACAATATAGCTTGTTTTTTGAGAAATCAACTGTGTGGCTTTGCAAAAAAGCCTTTGCAAAGCTAGATGTATCAACGAAATACCACCATCCAAGCCATATAAACGCTGGACTCAAGCGTAAACGGAAATTTTTAGCGGCGCAAACGTTTCCGAATGTTTACAAACTAAAGTTTTTGACGAACATCACAATGGACTCAAGCGTAAACATAACATAAGCAAGTTTTGATTTTCTATTTTGCAATTTGATATAGATTTTGAGAACAGGTATTGAATTAGGAACCTTTTGGGGGTCACCATGTTAAAAAAATTTCTTTCCGCAATGGCAATTGGATGCGCATTTTGGGCATGCGACAGAGGCGCTGCAACAGCACCAACACCAACCACGCCTACCACAAGCAAAGCCACTCCCGTAGATTACACTTTGGGTAGAACCATGAACGCGATCCTCGGGCGCGGTATCAACCTCGGTAACTCATGGGATTCTGAAGGTGCAGACGATGCCGGTTGGGGAAACCCGATCCGCGATACGGATTTTGCAGTCATCAAGGCTGCCGGTTTTAACTCTGTGCGTATCCCTGTTCGTTGGCAATCCAATTCCGATTACGGTACGCATACGGTGGACCCGGATCGTTTAAACGGCGTTTTAAACCATATCCGACTCGCTTTAGCAAACGGACTTGCTGTAGTCGTAAACTTCCACCACTATGTAGACTTGAACTGCGCCGGCGGTGGCGGAAACAAGCCCGACGGTTCCAAGTGCACCTACAACGAAGCGGAATTTACCGCAGAAAAGGCTCACTTCCTTGCTTTGTGGGCACAAGTAGCAGCTGCAATGGGAGAATTCGAAGACAATCAAGTCGTTCTTGAAATTTTGAACGA
Organism: uncultured Fibrobacter sp.; assembly: GCA_947165045.1. GTDB lineage: Bacteria > Fibrobacterota > Fibrobacteria > Fibrobacterales > Fibrobacteraceae > Fibrobacter. Next base: position 35,630 of record CAMUYW010000016.1, read on the forward strand.
ACCCATCATTCCCGATGCAAAACTCGTAGACCAGCTCATGACGGAAGCGTACAACGTCATCCGCACATTCGCTCCTGGCAAGACCATCATGTTCGAAGCATACCACGCGGCTAAATTCGCTGATATCGAATCGTTGCATTTACCGTTAGACGGAAACATTATCTTTAGCGGTCACTATTACGAACCTTACACCTATAGCCACCAAGGTCTCGGCTACGAATGCAAAGGCGATGCCGCATTGGTCTCCACAGCATCAAGTGACTTAAAATACTACGCTACACTCGCTTATGAACATTATCCCGATGTAAACGGTATAGACCATGTTCCTTTAAATATGGGTGAATTTGGTGTTGCCGGTGGCGATGCAGGCTATTGCAATCCGGGCCCATCGAACTCGGGCAAGACTTATTGGGTTAAAAACGCCGCTAAAGCAGCAATCGATAACGGGATGTCGTTCCACTACTGGAGCTTTGGTCAAACCAGTGGATTCGATGCCTACAACACGGGCTCAGAACATTGGTATACAGGATTCCCAGAAGCGTTAATCTTCTAATTAGATTTTTCGCGAACTGGAGTTACGGGCGAACAAGAGTGCCCGACCAATGATTATCGAAAAAGGCTTGGAACAAAGGTTCCGGGCCTTTTTTTAGTTCCTCAATGACTTCCGCCATCGGACGATGGCTGCGGTAAAGCTCACGATAGGCTCTTTCGAAATACGCAATACGTTCTGGCGGAAATTCACTTGCATGGATGCGGAGCGCATGAAGGTTCAAAGCCGCAAAGCGGAGCGGGTTACCGAAAGCACGGCTGCACGGCGGAACATCGTAATCAACTTTGAGCGTGCCACCCACAAATGCATAGGCGCCTACCTGATTGCGCTGCTGCACCGCAGTTGTTCCACCGAGAGTCGCAAACTTACCGATACGCACATGCCCACCGAGCTGGCAAGCATTAGCAATGACCGCACCTTCACCAATTTGGCAATCGTGCCCCACATGGGCATAAGCCATAATCAAAACGTGGGAAGCGAGACGCGTGCAGCCACCACCTTGCGCTGTACCACGATTGAGCGTCGTATATTCGCGGATAATGCAATTTTCGCCAATTTCAAGACGAGTCGGTTCACCAGCGTACTTGAGGTCTTGCGGAGGCGCCCCAAGAATCGCTCCATCGTAAACATGCGTATTTGCCTTGATGGTCACACCGCCATACACGCGCACCCGAGATTCGAGCACCACATTTTCGCCAATTTCGACCCCCTCATCAACAACGCACCACGGGCCAATTATTGCGGACTCGTGGACTTTGGCGGATTGATGAACAAAAGCGGAGGGATGAAGCATGGTTATAATTTAGTATTTTGCTACATTTCCCGACATGGGTGGCATTATTATCGCATGCCTGACTGCGCTTTACGCGTTTCTGTTCCTATTCTTCATCATAGGACTGTTAAAGACGCATCGCTATAAAGGCCCTAAAGCGACCCCGAGCGTTTCGGTCGTCGTTCCGATGCGAAACGAAGAGGAATTTGCCGAACGCACACTCGAAGCTTTAGCCAACCAGGACTACATTGGCGAATGGGAAGTGATTTGCGTCGATGACCGTTCTACGGACCGCACGCGAGAGATTCTCGAGAAGTTTGCGGCAACGCACCCGCGTTTTAGGGTATTGTCGCTTTCGCCAGACCTGCCACAAATTGCAAGTCCCAAGAAACGCGCCCTCGAAAGTGCTTTCAAGATTGCAAAAAACGAAGTTCTTTTAACGATGGATGCCGACTGCGTCCCGCGCAAGAGTTGGATTACCGCCATGGCCGGGCGATTTGTCGACGGCATCTGCATTGTGCAGGGCCCCAAGCAAAACAACGGTTCTCGCACCATGCCGCATCTTTATCAAAAGCTCGAAACACTCGGCTACACAGCCATGGAAGCCGCAGGCTTTAGCCTCGGCCGCCCGATTGTTGCAAGTGCCGCATGCCTTGCGTACAAGAAAGACTTGTTCTTTAAAGTCGGCGGTTTCGGTGATCTCGTGAACCTCTCGAGCGGCGACGACGACATGCTCATCCACAAGATGATGAAAATCCCGGGAACAAAGGTCTGCTACAATCTTGATAAAGATGCCGTGATTGAAACCGCTCCGGTGCACACATGGAAACAGCTTTTCAACCAACGCGCCCGCTGGAGCAGTAACGGCACGAACTACGAAAGCAAAGCCTATATTCTCTTGCTCACGCTCATTTACACATACTACATCTGGATGTTCTTGAGTCCGTGGTGCGCGATATTCCTGGATTTCCCGTGGCAGTGGTGCGTATTCAGCATCTTGCCGAAGTTTATCGTGGACTTCGTATTCCTCATGATTGCTTCGTGGAAATTACATGCTAAGCGTAAAATGCTAGCATTCTTGCCTGTCGAGCTGATACAAATTCCGATGATTGTATTCTGCGTACCCGCAGGCATTACCGGAATGTTCAGGTGGAAGTGACACGTAGTGTCATCCTCACGAAGGTGAGGATCCATAAATTCTAGAAATGATGGATTCCCGCCTACGCGGGAATGACGAAGCCGCGAACCCATTCAATTGCGTCGTCAGCGCTTTTTATTTTTCCGTCGAGTTGCAATTCAAAGCTCTGCTTGATAAGTTCACCCATTTGCTTGCTCGGTTTCATACCCATTTCCATGAGCATTTTGCCCATGAGGAACGGTTGCGGTGCAGCTTCGAGCAAATTAAGGTCTGCAGCAGCCTGCCATAGCTTTTCGGGGAACTCCGCATCACCAGCACAAGCATTGTTAGCGTAAAATTCACGAGGAGTGCACTTCACTAGCAAGCACAAAAGCTTTAAACCGCCGAGCTTAACAGCGAGGCGACGAAGCGCAGGTGCATTGTTTACAATCGCAAAGTCGAGATTACTGTACTCGTTCAAGAGCAGCGGAACGATTTTCAATAAATGCGTTTCGTTTGTAATACGTTCCAAGAACTTGAGCGAGGTTCCCGGATTTCCACAAAGGAATGAAGCAAACGCAAATTCCATCGCCTGAGCATCCGAAAGAGCATTGCCTTCGGCAACAAGCGTTTGACGGGCGCTCTCCATGTTGTCGAGCATTTCACCTAACGCATCCCAAGATTCATGGAGCGGAAAAACTTCTGGGAAAAATTCGTTCAGCTTAATGTCCAAAAAAGCACGCAGGCCCTTCGATGGCTTGCCGGGCTTCAAAAGCCACTTTTTGAATTCTTCAAAAAGCCTTTCGATAGAAAGGTCGGCAAGCGAAAGCGTCTTGCATAGTTCTACAGTCTCAGGCGCAAGTGTAAGCGCAAAGCGGCTCGCGAACTGCACACCGCGCAAAATGCGAAGCGAATCTTCGACAAAAGCAGGCCCCACATGGCGCAACAGCCCTTTCTTCAAATCATCAATTCCACCATACGGATCACAAAGCGTCAGTTCCGGCAATTCCATGCCCATTGCATTTATCGTAAAGTCACGACGCAGCGCTGCTTCCTTGAACGATAACTTTTCATCGGTATGCACCACGAAACCGCGATGACCATAGCCCACCTTACTTTCTGTACGCGGGAACGAAAAATCGAGCGAAAGGCCCTTCATCGCCAAATGGATGACGCCAAAAGCCTTCCCGACCAAATTCGTACGGCCGTATTTCTTTAAAATAGGAACAAGTTCATCTTGCGTGAGGTCGTAAACTTCGACATCGTAATCGCGGCAATCCTTGCCCAAAAGCGCATCGCGCACCCAGCCGCCAACCAAAAAAGCACGACCGCCGGCTTCACGAATCTCATGAGCAATAGAAAGCAAACGCTTGGGCAGATCCGGTTCAAACGTTTCGCCCGCAAGGGTAACTATGCTGGGCATTATTGATTTGCCTCGACAGACTTGTAGCGATCGTAAATGCTTGTCGTCTTTTCTTCAGAAGAATCCTGCAACAACGTCGAAACGGGAATCACACTCTTGGACGTATCGCTTAAAGTAGAGCCTTCCGTATTGGCGTAACGTTCATAAATGCTCGCCGTCGATTGGCCCGATTCGCTTTTTACCTTCGATTCTTCGGCGCGGCAAGTGCGAAGTTCATTCTCAATATAGGCGCGTTGATCCGGAGAATACGTCTGCGTGTTCAAGCGGTATTCGATTTCTTCGCAAACAAGTCCCTGACGTTCACCGGCGCAACCGACAACTATTACAGCAGCAAAAAAGAGAGCGATTCCAACAAATTTATTCATAGCAACCCTATTAATGGATAATCAAGAGTTTTCCTTTTTTCACCTTGCTTCTACCACGAATAACATACTGGTAAACGCCAGGTGCTACGATATTTCCATTTTCCATACGGCCATTCCATTCGGCACGACCACCAGAAATTTGATCGCCGCTCAAAGACATAACCAGCCTACCACCTCTGTTGTAAATGCCAATCACAGCGTCATCGGAAACATTGGCAAACGTAATATACGCCTGAAGCTTCGGACGGAACGGATTTGGGAACACCTTCACGTCTTCGAGAGCTTCATTCGTCATGTTCTTTTCGGTACTGCGCACATCGTCTCTTTTATAACGGGTAATCCCATTATCGTGCGCAAACCAGACCATGCCCAAAATCGTATCCACAGCCACATCCTGAATTTTATCACTAAGCAATCCATGACGTGTCGTAAAATGAACTACAGACAATGTATCTGGATTTGTTTTGCGCGGAGTCAAACGATATGCACCTTGCGAGGAGGTTCCCACCCAGAGATTTCCTCGGCTATCGACATCAATACTCGTAAAATCGGCGCCGCTAAGACCGTTAGTCGAGAGAGGCGTTTTCAGGTCATTCTCATCTTTGTCCCAATACACAAGCGAAGAAGTCGTCACCATCCAAACGTTATCTGTTTTTGGTTCGTAAACCAAATCCAGCGGGGTTGTCGGAGCGCCCGAATACGTTTTTCTATAAGTTGTATCCACTCTGAAAATGTCACCACCCATCTTGTTGGGAGGCGGGAATGTAAATACATCCAGGCCGCCATTGGCATCAATCGATGTTGAAGTACGAGTCCCGACATAGACCACCCAATTGCCATCTTCATCTACTCTTACATGCATCGGTCCACCAATCGGGGCAGACCCCACATTACTTGCGCAAGACATCGTGTTACCATTCTTACCGAGTTCTACATACACCAAGCTATAGCCATTAACCGAAGCAGATGTCGTTAAATAACCAATATTGTTTGGAGCAGGAGCAGTCGATATCGCCAAAGTTGCCGGATTCATGTCCGGACTATTTTCGTACCAGTTATCCATGCAATAATTTTGACGATTGTCCTTATCCGACAAAGACATGGCATCAACAACCGATTCAATCACGGTTTCATAGTTGCCGCCATACAAAACATATCCATAACCCCAGAGGTGATAAAATGCGCCGCCGGCAGGGAGCACGGACAACGTTTTCAAATCATGGGCGCGAGCATCCGTTCCATTTTTTCCCACACCATAGAGAGCATCTATAGGGTCGCTCCATACGTATTGATTTTCCTTGCCCGAGAGACGGTAGTACGACAACTTTCCATCTTCGGCAGCAGCTAACACGCCCCCTTGCGGAAGAGCCTGGAGCTCATAAGCAGACCTTAACGGGAACGGCCTAAAATCCGTCAAGTCCGTAAGTTTTCCATTGTCGTAATGCAGAAGAATTTCTGGACCGCCCAATACCGCCTGACCAGACGGCTGCAACGACACCCAGCGCACCTTCGATCTGTAATAATAACGATAAGCCTTTTTCCCATCCACCTTAATTTCAACAGAATCTCGCTCGTACAGAATAGAGTCCTTCAACACCTTTCCACGAATAGCAACCATCGATTCCGTTTCGGTAAACACTGAGAATGTATCGAGTGCGACACGTGTCTCGCCATCATCGTCCCAAATACGCATGCCTTCTGTGGAGAACGTCTTGATCTTGCCATCTTTCCAGGCAATAGACTTGATCGGTTCATTGTCATTCGATGCGCTCTTAATGACCTTCCAAGAATCCGGATCGTACAAATGGACATCGGTATCCAAATTTTCCCAATCCATTTTGCGCATATAAAGGCCACCACCCGCAGCAATAATCAAGGAATCGCCACGAATGTCCATCGCGCTTACAGGATAAGCAGAAACACTGATATCTGCAATACGTTCCACCGTAAGCATAGACGTCATGGTCTTAAGATTAAAGAACGAAAGTCGATCTTCAAAAGCAATCACAAGAACCGGACCACCCAAGAGTGCCATTCCCGGAATTACATGCGTATTGCTACCTGCATAAGATCGGCTAAGGACTTGCCAAGAACCGTTCGGCAACATTGTAGAAATAATGCCCAAATCGGTTACCGAAAAAACACCAAGATCAGAAACAGCAACAGCGCTCATTGACTGCTCTCCAAGGCCATTCGATGTCGTATAAATATCGTCGGCATTTTTGGCTCTATAACGGAGACCACCCCCCGTTGACAGGAACAATCCATCACCAAAAGAGATTGCCGCCTTTATCGGGAAAGGGCTTGAAAAGTTCGTCCACAGGTTTTGAGCAAAAACCGATGTGGCGACAGACAGGATGCAGATAAGATTAAGCAGTAATTTCACATTATAAAATTACAAATTTTAAAAGATTTTCAACCAGCACATTCAATAATTTCCTGCAAAGAAGCATCCCGCCCCGTAATCATTTCAATACGATTTTTCTGCGTCATCATTTTCGATTCCATTTTTTTAAACGCGACATTTCGGCGATGGACTATACTACCCCTAGAAAGTCCAATCAATCGGCTTAGTTCGCGAATGCTCAAGCCACCAATTACCGTAAGTTCCACAATCATCTTTTCAAGCGGATTTAACATTTCAAGCAAAAAAGTAAACTCGTCCATGACGGCATCCATGCGAAGGTTTTCTTCCGCTTGCCTATACGCATCAGCAGCACGAGCGCGATAGTTAGACTTTGGTTCACAAAGGCATGAGATTGGAATTTCGCGGGTCTTATAGCCTTTACGGCATTCATTGTAGTGGCAATGCAAAAGAACGGTCTGAAACCACGAAAAGAGATGAATTTGATTGTTCAGCTTTCGTGCATTTTTGCAAAAACGAAGAGCAACCTCCTGAAACAAGTCGTCCGCCTCGTCTTTCGTTCCACACTTTTGCAAGCACAATTTGTATATTCTGTAGGAATATTTTTTCCATACAGCCCCCACCCAATCAGGGAGTCGGTTATCAAAGGAACCCGTATATGACATATCTCTTTTTCTGATTTTCCTACTTCTTTTTTAGCGAGATTTTAATTTATGAAAATTTTGGACAAATTTATCGAATTTGAAAATTTTGCAAACAACCGTTTGCAAAAACCGTCATTTTGCGTTATATTGTTTGCAACGGCGCTCTTTGCGCAAGAGTTCAACATGAACAATATGCCGCCTCCCGAAGCAAGTTTGCACTATTCTGCGGGAGCTTTGGCAAAGGGTTCGAGTGTCACAGTCGATGTTACCATTCCCGACAATTGGCATGTAAACGCGAACATTGCGGCTGATGAATTTTTGAAGCCATCGTCCATCGAGATTTCGGCGCAAGGGATCCACTTTGGCGAACCCAAATGGCCTGAACCGATTAAGGAATACAGCGAAGCGCTTGACCTCGAGAATCTCGTTTTCAAGGGACACTTTCAAATCACGCTCCCCATCGAAGGTGTCGATAGCGGTTACGACAGCCTCACAACCTCGGCGACATTCCATTACCAAGCCTGCGACAATTCCATTTGCCTTGCGCCATCACAAGTCACATTCGGAGTTGGCACTCTTAGCTTGAACAAGAAAAGCAATACGCCACCAACCTCGACCATAAAAAAAAATGATGACCATTCCCAAAACACTTCGATAATTCCACAAGACAATGTTACCGAAGAAAGTTCTGCAAGCACACTGATTCTGCTTTTGTCGGCGCTGCTTGGCGGCATCATTTTGAACCTCATGCCGTGCGTTTTGCCGGTTCTTTCGCTCAAGCTTTTTAGCCTCATCAAGCAAGCTGGCGAAAGCAGAAAGCGACTCCTTACCTTAGGGATTGCAACCACCACGGGCATCCTCACAAGTTTCTGGGTTCTCGCCGGCATTGTCGCAATAATCAAAGCCGGTGGTGGAAACGCAGGCTGGGGCATGCAATTTCAAAGTGCAGGGTTCATCGCCTTCATGGTCGTGATCCTTACGGCATTTGCAATGAGTTTCTTTGGAGTTTTCGAAATATGGATTCCAGGGAGTGCAACAACGCGCATGGATTTCACAAGCCGAAAGCAAGGCTTTGCAGGCGCATTCTTTACGGGAGCGCTCCTAGTGCTCCTCAGCACACCTTGTTCCGCCCCATTCCTCGGAACCGCTATGGGATTTGCGTTTACAACATCAACTCCTGTACTGTTCTTATTCTTTACCGCCGCAGGCTTGGGACTTGCACTCCCCTACATGCTCGTAAGCGCTTTCCCGAAAGTCTTGAAAGTTTTCCCGAAACCGGGCGCCTGGATGGTCACGCTTCAAAAAATCATGGGCGTACTTTTGCTTGCCACCGTCGTTTGGCTTTTGTGGATCGTGCACGAACAATCCGGAAACTTTGGCGTCGGCATCTTCGCCGCTATTTCGCTATTGAGCATCGCCTTGAGTTTTGCCATTGGCAATATCGCTCCGCCGGGCGTTGCGTTCTACCGTGAAGTTCTCGCCGTTGGAGGTTCCGTCGTTCTCCTCTTTGTCATCTGGTTCGCATTTGCATCCCCAAAATACGAAGACGAAGTGGATGCGCGATTCAAGGCAAGATCAGTCCAGCTCGTTACAGAAGACGGTTGGTACCGCTACACACCCGAAGTTATTGAAGATTTTGCCAAAGCAGGGCGCACCGTCTTTATCGATGCTACCGCAGACTGGTGCATCACATGCAAAGCAAACGAAGCTGCCGTCTTGAATCGAGAAGATTTTAAACGCGCCATGGACAGCTTAAACGTTGCCCTCGTAAAAGCCGATTGGACTCGCGAAACGCCTGAAGTCACAAAGCTTTTGCGCAGCATGGGCAAGTCCGGCGTACCGGCTTACGCCATCTACCCCGCCGGAGATCAAAGCAGACAAATTGTGTTGCCTGAACTACTCACCACCGGCGCAATCGTGGAAAAGATTGTTAACGGCAAATAGCGTCATGTCATCCTGAGCAAGATGCCGCGAGGCATCGCGTCAAAGGATCCTCTAAACACGAAAACGCCCCGCATAAAGCGGGGCCATTTTTCATATACAAACGTTAATTTCAATTTAATATAACACTTTTACCGCTAATAGTTCCACTATGTTCTATGGTTACCGTATAGCGACCATCAGGAACATTATCGGAATTCCAATTTAGGGTATTATAACCTAATAACGCATTTTTGCAAATAAATCTTGCAACAACAACACCTTCAGTATTTAAAATAGATACAACAGCTTTACCCGCAGACTTAAGTTCAAAACCAATAACCGTACGAGTAAGCCCCTTTATTGTTGCTGACGACTCATTAACAACACTACGCGACTTTGCTTTTGGCTCAAATTCATCTACACGATCTACATAGATTCCATTAAGCGATTTCGCAGAAACCCCCGCATCCGATTTTACAAGTTTTCCATTTTGCAACACAGCAACAAGCTGCTTGTTATTTTCAGTCGAACTTGCATAAGTTTCAATTTCCTGAACATTAAATTCAGATTTATTGCCATACCAAGCTTCAACTTGTTCACTTTCTAATTTTTTTACTGTAATTTGAGCTCGACGAAGAATTACCGAAAGAGTATCACCATCGCTTACAAAAGAAATTTCCAATGGCTTATTTTTTACCCCACGTAATTTTACCTTCGATTCCTCAATAGTATTACCCTTAAGAGAAACTCCATCAACAGCAATTATGACATCCCCAACACGCATGTTACTTTCTGCAGCAGGAGTACCAGGAATAACGCTTTCAATTTTTGCACCACCTTGTTCTTGCGAAATTGCAAGACCTATACCGCCAAAAGAATCCGAAGCATGGAGCGAAGGGACTAGCAAAAAAGCAACAAATAGAAATTTTTTCATTTTTCAAATCCATTTTTATTTAATTTATTTTTGTTTAGTAATAGTGAATACAATAGACGAGTCCCTATAAACAGCATTTGAACAGTATCGTTTAGTACCTTCATAAAAATACTCTCGACACATATCATCTTGATAAACACGTCCTAATGTAAAGCAAGTATCATCCTTCTGTATATCAATTAAAAAAGTACTTCCATCATTGCTTACAAATGATTTTACTTCAATCTTAAAGGCATCAAGTATTTTCAGTTCTTCATTTTTATTCCATTCCCATTTTTTTTGAACAGTATCAACATTCAATTCAAAACTATATACATTTTCTTTTCCGTATTGACTATTCGCTTTATGAATGGAATATTTTCCTTTTTCAACTACAATAGTATCCCCCAAGGAATCAGTCACATATTCTGTAAATGCGGAGTCTTTCTGCAAAACAAGAATTTTTTTTGCATTAATAGTTTTCCACTGCGCATCATCATTTCTATGAAAAGTAAAATCATCAAATGTGTAATACGTTCCAAAGCCCACATCATTTCCAAAGCTTAACGGCTTTTGAACTTCAGAACATTCATAAAAGCCATCACAACCAAACATTATTGGCATTATTAGTATATTTAAATATTTTAGTAATTTCATTTTATGCTCCTATCCAACTTGTCATTTTGTACCAAACAAGTTCTATCCACTTAACAACATAGAAAATAGTATTCGTCGTACCTTCCATTATATTAGCAATTCTTTCTTGAATATCAGCAGGTGTATCATAATACTCCCATGAATTAGCATTATGACTATCTTCATCATCCATGTAAATTTTACTATTAACGACATTCGAAGATGAATAATTAGCGAATACACCATATTTGGCATCAAACGGATATTCTAATGTAGAATTTTCATCTGCAGGAACAAAGCAATATTCTAAAATTGCATTTTTTGTTACTGCACTAGGGCCTAAATTTTTAGTCGATCCATTTTTGTTGTTAGAATCTTCTGAATCATGATATCGTCGAAAAGCAAATGTACCTTCAGGACAATCAACATCCATTCTTAATACAATATAATCATAAGGAACTCTTGGAATTTGATTCCCAAAGTCCTCCATATTTAAAACACAATAAGTAAATCTAATTCCACCTCCGCCAACTTTTATTCCAGGAGGATCCATATTTCCACTCCGTATTTCGCTACCATTTTCACTATCCTCTAAATCCAAATAAAACTCCAGCATTTCATCACATGTAAAATTTAAATCTTTTTTTAATACAGCAATTTTACTCGCCATAAGAGCAGGATTTTTTAATTCAATACAATCATTCCCTTTGGGACAATAATATTTTCCATCTTTATCCTTAAAAAATACAATTCTTCTTACCCATGGACTTTTTTCAAGTTGCGCTTTATCATTAAAACCAATGCCTATATCAGCAAGTTTTTCATACATTTCCCTTGTCTCTTCACGAGACGGACCAACAACCTCTTCATTAACACACGTAAACCCCAAATCCCACTCACAAGATACTCGTAATTTCGGAGCATAAGCTTCACGACCAATTTTATTATTGTGATAATCCATTACAGTAGCAAAAGCGTCCGCATCACTATTTTGTTCATGAGCATCTGTAAATCTTTTTGCCCAATTTATACATTCCGAAATATCATCAAATTGCGTTCCCGTCTCTCTACATATTAATGCATTCCAAACTGCGTGCCTAAACCCATCTGCACGATTATCCGAAGCATTGCCATCTTTCATTCCTCGTTTTTGAGCATAATCGTTCGCCCAAGCAGATGCAAAATCTGTTGCCCTCATCATTCCAGGGATTCTCATTGGATTATTTCTAAGAGCCCTAAATTCATCACCCGTCAAGGTTTCATCAAACCATACTATATAAACATATTCCTTTTTTTTCGCCAATGAAGGCTTTTGCGAAATAATTTTTTCATCCAAAAAATAAGAATTCATTTTTAATCTAAGCAACTGCTCATAGATTTTTTTTACTTCTTTAAAATTAAGCACAAGAAATTGAGCATCTAAACCAGGAAATTTCTCCAATATTTGAGAAAAAGCCGTAGATGTTCTTTCAAAATCTGGAACATTTTTAAATACAATTTTCTCCATTGAAACAACATCACCCCAATTGATTTGTTTATTGGCTGTTGGATCAACAAGGGAAGATATAGGAACATCAAAATCATCTAACGAGAACCCATTTTCAGCAGCCAAAATTTTCTTTATATCTATAAAATCATGAATTTTAGGATTTCCAAAAACAAGCTTTTCATCAACATAAACAGGAATTTTCTCATTTGCCTGATAGCTAGCACTCACGTCTGCTAAAGCGTAGTCGTTAGAAGTATCGAATTTAGACCAATCATCATAACGAACACCGAAAGACAAACCAGACTCATTAGGATAAATTGAGTTCGGTTCCAAGTTTATGTTTTTAACACTAAAATGCAATATCCACGTATTTAAATTTTTCTGTTCAATGGTCTGTGTTACATTAGCCAAATGCCATTCTTCTATGATTGGAACTTTCCCATTTTCAGAAGTAATCTCAATATCAAAATCAAAATGATCTACAGGAACATTTCCTTCATTCTTAGCATATACTTGATATTTCCCAAAATTTTCTTCATTTTGCGACTTAGAATAAACTTTAATCACACATGGTTCTAGATTCAAATCATTTTCACTTGGGATACTCCCTGCCAACACATCTCCAGAAGAAGAAACAACAACAATTCTATCATTCAGCGAATTCGACTGATTATTCAAATACGAGAAATCATCAACCTCATTCCAATCACTCCAATCAGAATAATGTAATCCAAATTGTAAGTAACCTCCATTTGGAAATTCAGTTCCCGTATTAACAGTTACATTTCCATAATCAATTTCCGCCCTATATTGATTAGCAGAAATTTTTTTAATAGAGACCACACCACCGGCAGTATAATAGGAATCTATAGATATATCTTTCGAATCAGTTGCAGAAAAATAGTAATAAACTTTAAAGCCCAATATATCACCATCATTATTCTTAAAATGTATATTAGGTATAGACTGATTTTTAGTTCCAGATTCAAAAGACGTCACGTCCACCGACGCAATTGAAAAGGAAAATAGCAAAGTGATAAACAAAGCAAGTTTTTTCATTTCACCCCTTTTACAACATTTGTTGTGATTAATTACAGTATATAATACAAATTACCACAAACAAAGTCAACACACTCGTTTGTACATAAACTTTTTTTTTACAAATCCTTTCCAGCAGACAAATTGTGTTGCCTGAACTACTCACCACCGGCGCAATCGTGGAAAAGATTGTTAACGGCAAATAGCGTCATGTCATCCTGAGCAAGATGCCGCGAGGCATCGCGTCAAAGGATCCTCTAAACACGAAAACGCCCCGCAAAAGCGGGGCCATTTTCATAAGCGAATAACAGTATCTTCCTACCGTCTACTGTCTACTTCCTACTAAACACGCTTGCCTTCGCGCTTGTAGCGTTCGATGCATTCCTGGTAGAAGTCATAAGTCTGCTTGGCAATCGTCTTCCAGCTAAACACGTCAATGGCGCGCTTGCGGCTGACTTCACCCATCTTCTTTGCAAGTTCAGGATTTTCGAGAATCTTGTTGAGCTTATTTGCAAAGTCCGTCTGGAAAGCCTTCTGATCAGCAGGTTCAAAGTTCGTTGCCGACACAGCCTTGAGCGGCACAAGATAACCCGTTTCGCCATCAACGATGATTTCCGGGATGCCACCGACAGCACTTCCCACGACCGGCGTACCACAGCTCATTGCTTCGAGATTGATGATGCCGAACGGTTCGTAAAGCGAAGGTGTAGCAAAAACGGTCGCATGGCTATAAAGCACGCGAAGTTCCGTATGCGGCACCGCATCCTGAATCCAGACAACACCATCGCGCGTTGCCTGAACCTTTTCAATCAAGCTCTTGCATTCATCGGCAAGTTCCTGCGTATCCGGCGCACCAGCGCAAAGCACCACCTGAGCGTTCTTGTCGATTTGCGGAATCGCTTGAATCAATTGGCTAATGCCCTTCTGGCGCGTAATGCGGCCCACAAACAACACGAACGGACGCTTCGGATCGACGCCCCACTTCTTCAAAATTTCTTCGTCAAATGTCGGCTTGTAAAAGTCCGGGTCGATACCATTGTAGATAACCTTCACACGGTCTTCCGGCACTCCGTACAACTTCATCACATCGCGCTTCATGCCTTCGCTCACGGCAATCACGCCATCGGCAGCTTCGTAAGCGGTGCGTTCAATCCAGCAGCTCATGTTATAGCCGCCATCACCGAGCTGTTCAGCTTTCCACGGACGGTGCGGTTCGAGCGAGTGCGTCGTAAGAATAAGCGGGCACTGCAACAAACGGCTTGCTACCACGCCACCAAAATGGCTGTACCACGTATGGCAATGAATCACATCAATATCCTTGAGCGAAGACATCCACTGCAAATTGATGTCCAGCGGCTTCAAAATTTTCTTGAAGCGTTCATCGGCCGGAGTGCATTCAAGCTTTTGGCTAAAGCCAATTGCACGAATGTTATCAGCATCATCGTTCTGCGGGCCAAAGCAACGGGCTTCGATGTGGCAGAGCTTGGAAAGTTCCTGACTGAGAAACTTGACGTGGATACCTGCACCGCCATAAATTTCTGGCGGAAATTCATTGGTAAGAATAGCAGCGTTCATAATACAGTAAACAGTGGTTAGGGGACAGAGGTTAGGAAGGTTTGTCCGCGAACTGTTTCCACGGATAATTATAAAAAAAATTGGCAATCAAAAAACGCCCCGACCGGAATGATCGAGGCGCTTGGTGTTTGGAGTGTTTAGAATGAATAGCTAGAAGTTAGAAGTTCTTGCATTTGCCGTTCCAGTTGCCATCACCACCGATGATACGGTCGTGAATGTACTTGCCACTGGAGCCAACAAAGTCAGCCTTGCGAAAGTCTTCGCCACCGAGATGCCAACGCATCCAAGCTACTGTTGCAGCCATGCCGCCCCACGGACCAGAACCATGACCCCAGTCAGCACCTTCCATCATGATGAGGCAAGCAGGAGCCTTCACGCCGCCGTTGTTGTAGTCGGCTTCGGCATTCGGGCGTTCCATACCATTGTTACCATACACAATGCCGATAGTCTTGTTTGTCGGGACTTGAGCCATTGCAGAGTGTCCAAGGTCGCCGCTGTTATTGAGCATAGCCGTAATCACGCGAGAATCTTGAATGACCATCTGTTCGGATTCGAGACCGCCCATGGAGTGACCGGAGCAACCGACCTTCGTCATGTCGAGTTTCTGATAAAGCGGATCATTCGGGTCGTTGTTTTTCTTTTCGAGCCAATCGAGAGCCGGCTTGCCCTGAGAAGCGTTACCCGGAGATTCACGGAGCGCAATCACAACAAAACCGTGAGAAGCAAGGCGATGAATCATTCCACCGTATGCACCCGGTTCGGTGCCGCCACCCGGGCCCCAAACGACAACAGCATGCTTCTTGTCGCTAGAGAGCTGTTCCGGATAAGCAAGGATTCCACCGCCATCGAAACCGGTGTGTTCAATGTACTTGACTTTCAACTGGTCCTTTTCTTCTTCCTTACCATCGGCAAGGAAAATGCCAGACTGCTTCGGAGCTTCGCTAGAAGAGGATTCGACCTTCTTTTCACTGGAAGAAGATTCCACTTTCTTTTCGCTGGAGCTGGAAGCCGGCTTTGCCGCTTCGCTAGAAGAGCTTGCCGGAGTCACATCAGCGCTAGATGCCGGCGCCGCGTCACTGGAACTTGCAATAACATCTGCAGAAGATGCAGGATCCGTTGCTACAGAGCTGCTAGAGACTGTCGGATCGGTCTGAGTTGCACCAACCGTAGAGCTGGACGAAACTTCAGCAGCGCCGCCCTGTCCCTGCTGAGTTTGAGCTTCAGAGCTAGACGAAACGTCTTCTTCAACCGGCTGAACTTCGCCAGCGGAACTAGACAAAAGTCCATAGTTGTTAATCGCAGAAGTGACTGCTTCGTCACCACAATTGAAGAAGGCAAGCGAGCTTGCCAACACCATTGTCTTTAAGAGTTTAGATTTCATTTTGTTCTCCTATTTACCATAACCTGATTCTAAATTACCTTATATTTCTGAGGATTTCTCTCATTTCGAACAAAGTCTCATGGACAAAAAGTCCAAATTGTTAGTTTATATAAACCGCATAGATTCCCGCCTTCGCGGGAATGACGCGCAAGGTTATACAGCGCGGGAACTTGTTCACGCATTGAATAACCGTAGCAATCATGCACGAAGTGCAATGACGATTGATAAAAAAATCCCGGCCGCTTGGGTCGGGACCTTTGGTTGTTGGAGTGTGGAAGATTTATTGCTTAATTAAAAATTCTTGCACTGGGTTTTCCACTTGCCCTGATGGCCGATAATATTTCCATCAATGTACTTGCCGGAAGTGCCCACGAAATCAGCCTTGCGGTTTGTTTCGCCACCGAGATGCCAGCGCATCCATGCAACTGTTGCAGCCATGCCGTCCCAAGAGCCGGAACCATGACCGTAGCCGCCTTCGGAGTTACGCGGACCACCCGTCATTTCGATGAGGCAAGCCGGAGCCTTCACGCCAGCGTTGTTGTAGTCGTTCTTGGCATTGTCTTTTTCCATACCGACTTCACCGAAGAGGATAGCAATAGAGCGATCTGTTGCAACCTTGTTGGCGCCATTGCCATTCCAGTCACCGCTGTTGTTGAGGAATGCTGTAAGAACGCGCTTATCCTTGATGACAGCCTGTTCAGATTCAAGACCGCCCATGGAGTGGCCGGAGCAACCGACAACATTCATGTCGAGCTTGCCAAACAGCGGGCTGCTCTGATCCTTGTTCTGCTTGTCAAGCCAATCAAGAGCCTTAATGGCCTGGGATGCATCACCCGGAGATTCCTTAAGCGCAATCACGACGAAGCCGTGAGAAGCCAAGCGACGGATCATACCTTCGTATGCACCCGGTTCGGTACCGCCACCTGGGCCCCAAACCACGACGCCATGCTTCTGCGTAGAAGAAAGCTGCTTCGGATACGAGAGAATTCCACCGCCATCCCAGCCGGTGCGGGTCTTGTATTCCACTTGGAGCAAATCCTTTTCTTCTTCCGTGCCTTCAGCAAGGAAAATGCCCTTCGGAGCTTCAGCACTGGAGCTAGATTCCACTTTCTTTTCGCTGGAAGAACTTGCCGGCTTCACAGTTTCACTAGAGCTAGATGCAGGCTTTTCGACAACAGCGCTGGAGCTAGAGGCCGGTTTTTGTACATCGGCGCTAGAAGTTGCACTCTGAGCGTCGGCACTAGAAGCCGGAGCGGCGTCACTGCTCGATGTCGGAAGCGGATTCGTACCCGGGCCGCATGCATCAGGCAAGCTAGAAGCCAAGCAGCTTTCATCGACACTGCTAGAGCTGAGTGCCGGATTGGTCTGAGCGGTTCCCGCAGAACTGGACGAAACACTAGCGAATTCGTTCTGCCCCTGCTGAACGGCTTCGCCCACAGAACTAGAAGAAGCGCCTGCTTCGCTCGGTTGCACTTCGCCGACAGAACTGGACGAAAGTCCAGCTGCATAATTGTTGATTGCAGATGTGACGGCTTCGTCACCGCAATTGAAGAAGGCCAATGAGCTGGCCAACACCATAGTTTTTAAGATTTTTGATTTCATTCTTTGTACTCCTCAGTTTTTTGCAAAACCTTACAACCCATCCATTTGCCCCTGAGGGGACTATTTTTAAACTAAATCTAAAAGGGTAGAGGAAATACTTATGTAAAATTCCTTTTATTGACAAAAAATCCATAAAGCCAATAAAAAAAGAAAAGCCGGAACAAAAGTTTCCGGCATAAATGCATAACCAATTTTCATCGCCCAAAAATCACCCAGGCTATGACCAGGATAGGGCTCAAAATGACAATATAACGCGATTACCTGGAGGCATAAATGCGAGACATGAACTCGGCGCGGGTCTTTTCGTCGGTCTTGAAACGGCCCAAAAGCTGTGTCGTAACCATAGTAGCACCCGGCTTTTTCACACCGCGCATCGTCATGCACATGTGAGATGCTTCCAAAACGACCGCCACGCCCTTCGGCTGCAGCACTCTTTGGATGAGTTCGGCAATTTGGCGGGTCATGCGCTCCTGGATCTGCGGGAAACGAGCATAAAATTCCACAACGCGTGGGATTTTAGAAAGCCCGACAACGCAATCACCCGGGATGTAGGCCACGTGGGCCTTGCCCGTAAACGGCAAGAAGTGGTGTTCGCACATGCTCGCAAACTCGATGTCCGGCACAATGATCATTTCATCGTACTTTTCATGGAAACGGGTCTTGAGGATGTCTTCGGCCTTCATTTCGCCCGAAAGGCCCGTCATGAGTTCAGCGTACATCTTAGCAACACGCTTCGGCGTATCGATAAGTCCTTCACGATTCGGGTCTTCGCCCATGCCTTCCAGAATCATCCGGAAGCCGTCTTCCATTTTCTTAAAATCCATCATGCGAGCAATTATAAAAAAATATCCAGTGTCGGGCAACCGCAACCAGGTTGAAATTGCATCACGGCTTTTAAATTCAGCAATTGCGCCAGCGAGTAAAAATCACTTTTTTACAAAGTAATAAGAACGTTTGCAAAGTCTTTCGCGTTTTGATTGTTAGACTATATGATACGCTATTTAATGATACACGAACGTATCATTATTAAAATTTCGCTTTAAAAAATTAAAAAAATTGATGTTTTTGCTCAAAAATTCGAGATTTTGTAATATTTTTTGTTGTTTTCAGGAATGTCGCGAAATTAAATTTATAGATGTGGGGCACATTAGCACCAACAGAAAACGAAAGGGAAATGAACATGAGGCCCATTCTTGATTATTTGGATTATCGCTGCTACATGCGCGATTTCTACGAAGAACGGAAGAAGTCATCCGCATTTTCGTGGAGGGAATTCGCCAAGCTAGCCGGATTCGTCTCGCCCACGTACCTGAAACTGGTATGCGACGGAAAGACAAACTTGAGCAAGCCCGGCATTCAAAAAGTCGCGAAGGCTA